>JAFQGN010000085.1 GCA_017398245.1 Clostridia bacterium
ACCGATGGTGCCAACGTTTACGTGAGGCTTATTGCGCTCAAACTTAGCCTTTCCCATGAAAGTAACATTCCTTTCTTAATCGCCCTCTGCCTCCGTTTTCAGGAGGGGCATGCCCTTGCGCAGGGGCGTCTGATAATGCAACCGCTGTGCAGCGGATAAATTATGCCTTTTTGCCGAGGACCTTTTCGGCGATGGAGCGCGGCACTTCTTCGTAGTGCGCGAACTGCATCGTGTAGTTTCCGCGGCCCTGCGTCTTGGAGCGCAGGTCGGTAGCATAGCCGAACATGTTGGAGAGCGGGACGATGGCGTTGATCGTCTGCAGACCGGCGTGGGAATCCATACCGTTCAGACGGCCGCGCTTGGCGGTGATATCGCCGATAACGTCGCCCATGTACTCTTCCGGAACGACGACTTCTACCTTCATCATCGGCTCGAGCAGAGTGGGATCCGCCTTGGCGGCAGCTTCCTTAAACGCCATGGAGCCGGCGATCTTGAACGCCATTTCGCTGGAGTCGACCTCGTGGTAAGAACCGTCGATCAGCTTGGCGGTGAAATCGACGCACTCGTATCCGCCCAGAGCGCCGTTCTGCGCCGCTTCGCGGATACCGTTGTCGATCGCGGGGATGAATTCCTTCGGAACGACGCCGCCGACGGTGGCATTGATGAACTCGTAGCCTGCGCCGGGCTCACGCGGGGAAAATTCCACCTTACAATCGCCGTACTGGCCGTGGCCGCCGCTCTGGCGGACGAAGCGTCCCTGCACGGTGACGGTCTTCTTGATGGTCTCCTTGTAAGCGACCTGCGGCTTGCCGACCGTGGCTTCCACGCGGAATTCGCGCAGCAGGCGGTCGACGATGATCTCCAGATGCAGCTCGCCCATGCCGGCGATGATCGTCTGGCCGGTGGCTTCATCGGTGTACGCCTTGAAGGTCGGGTCTTCTTCGGCCAGCCTGACGAGCGCGAGGCTCATCTTGTCGGCGCCGGCCTTGGTTTTCGGCTCGATCGCGACGCGGATGACCGGATCCGGGAATTCCATGGATTCGAGGATGATCGGGGCCTTTTCATCGCACAGGGTGTCGCCCGTGCCGCTGTCCTTCAGGCCAACGGCGGCGGCGATATCGCCCGCGCGCACCTCTTCGATCTCCTCGCGGTGGTTCGCATGCATGCGAAGGATGCGGCCGATGCGCTCGCGGCGCTTCTTGACCGGGTTCCAGACATAGCTGCCGGTGGTCAGCACGCCGGAATACACGCGGAAGAAGGCCAGCTTGCCGACATACGGGTCGGCCATGATCTTGAACGCCAGCGCAGAGAACGGCTCCGAATCGGAAGACGGGCGAGTGGTAACTTCGCCGGTCTCAGCATCCGTGCCTTCCACGGCGGGTACGTCCACCGGGGAGGGCAGATATTCTACAACAGCATCCAGCAGCGGCTGCACGCCCTTGTTGCGGTAGGAAGTACCGCACAGAACAGGGGTGATCTGACCGGCGAGGGTCGCCTTGCGGATACCGGACTTGATCTCTTCGAGCGTCAGTTCTTCGCCCTCGAGATATTTCATCATCAGCTCGTCGTCGGATTCGGCGACGGCGTCGATAAGCGCAGCGTGCGCTTCTTCGGCCTCGTCCTTCATATCGGCGGGAATTTCGACGGTGTCCATGACATTGCCAAGGTCATCTTCATAGATGATGGCCTGCATGTTCACCAGGTCGATGATGCCCTTGAAGTCGGCCTCTGCGCCGATGGGCAGCTGGATGGGCGTTGCGTTCGTCTTGAGACGATCCTTCATCATTTCCACCACGCGGTAGAAATCGGCGCCCATGATGTCCATCTTGTTTACGTAGGCGATTCGCGGAACGCCATACTTGGTAGCCTGCCTCCAGACCGTTTCGGACTGGGGCTCAACGCCGCCCTTGGCGCAGAAGACAGCGACAGCGCCGTCCAGCACGCGCAGCGAGCGTTCCACCTCTACAGTAAAGTCCACGTGACCAGGCGTGTCGATGATGTTGATCTGATGGCCCTTCCATTCGCAGGTCGTCGCAGCCGAAGTGATCGTAATGCCGCGCTCCTGTTCCTGTTCCATCCAGTCCATCGTCGCTGCACCTTCATGGGTCTCGCCCATGCGGTGGGTCTTTCCGGTGTAATACAGGATACGTTCTGAGGTCGTCGTCTTACCGGCGTCGATGTGTGCCATGATACCGATATTACGGACCATTTTCAGTTCGTGGGTTCTAGCCATAATTCGCCATCCTCCTTTCCGGCAAATGCTCTGACCGTGCGCAGAATGATATTACCAGCGATAGTGCGCGAAAGCCTTGTTGGCCTCGGCCATCTTGTGCATATCCTCGCGACGCTTCACGGCGTTGCCGGCGTTGTTGGCTGCATCCATGATCTCGCCAGCAAGCCTGTCGGCCATTTCGCGCTCGCCCCTCTTACGGGCGAAGAGAACCAGCCAGCGAAGAGCCAGGGTCTGCCTGCGCTCCGGGCGGATCTCGATCGGGACCTGGTAGGTGGCGCCGCCGACTCGGCGAGCCTTGACTTCCAGAGCGGGCATGATGTTGTTCATGGCCTGGGCGAAGACTTCCTGCGCGTCCTTACCGGTCTTTTCAGCTACCTTTTCAAAGGCGTTGTAGCAAACGGTCTGCGCGACGCCGCGCTTGCCGTCATACATGATCTGGTTGATGAGCTTCGTCACGACCGTGGTGCCGTACACCGGATCGGGAAGCACTTCACGCTTGGGAATAAAACCACGTCTGGGCATGGGTGTCCCTCCTCAAATGATTGGAACAACTTTCGGAGCTACGCGTTCAAAATGCAGTTGGCGCTGCATGCGAACCCGCCAGACGCGCGCGCAAGGCAAAAGTCCGACGTTCCTTCAGACAGATACCTTCCACGTGCCTCGGGCGGCTGTTGCCCGTTGTGTGTGTTCATCGCCCCAAAAGGGGCAGAATGTGGAAAACTTGAACCGTTACTTCAGTCCGTCTCTTACTTCTTGGGACGCTTCGCACCGTAGAGAGAACGGCCCTGCATGCGCTTGGCAACGCCGGCAGCGTCCAGAGCGCCGCGGATGATGTGATACCTGCAGCCAGGCAGATCGCGAACCCTGCCGCCTCGGATCAGAACGACCGAGTGCTCCTGCAGGTTGTGGCCGATGCCCGGGATGTAGCAAGTGCCTTCAAAACCGTTCGTCAGGCGAACACGGGCGATCTTGCGCAGCGCGGAATTCGGCTTCTTGGGGGTCTGCGTCTTGACGGTCAGGCACACGCCGCGCTTCTGCGGGCAATTCTGCAGAATCGGAGCGGTGGACTTTACGGTAACCTTTTCCCTACCCTTGCGGATCAATTGGTTGATCGTGGGCATGGAAGCACCTCCTCGGAATCATTTCAGATCTATATGCCACCCGCAACCCTCGGGTCGATATAGCATAGTTAATTGGTTTCGGCTCTCTTATCTCTTCAGCCCGGCTGCGGCCGCGGCCACGGGGCTTTTGCAGATCCTGCCAAGCTCTTCCATGGTGCTTACTTCCACCAGCGGAATGCCCGCTTCCCTGCATGCGTCTTCGACCTTGCGGCGGATGAACAGATCGGCATCGTTGCCGATATAGGCAATGCGGATCGTTCCTTCCTTCATGGCGCGGATCAGGCTGCGCGTTCCCACAACAGCTTCTCCCATTGCAAGTCTCTGCGGCATCTGTCCGTCCCCTCCTCCGGTCTTCGTGCCGATCTATATTTAGTGGTTTTCAACAAGAACCCCACTAAATATTGTCCGGCCTTTGGGCAAAATTGCATAAGAGTGCCCGAAACTGTCTTAGTATAGCATTCCTACCAACAAAAAGTCAATCCGCGTACAAAAAAGTAACGAATACAGCGCAAAAACAAAACAAACCCCCGTCTGTTCCCTCTCTGACGGCTTGCAAAACAAGCCGTCCTGCTGCTTAAACAAATCGGAAAATTCCTCCCGGTACAGGCTGACTTTATACTGCCGCGCCCTGTCATTATTGCCGGATTTTTCCTTATTCATACCTGTTATAGCCTGCGGCGCAATTCACCTTTGGACAGGATCACTATCCCTCCGCTACGAAAAATTCCTTTTCAGGAGGCTGCCGGCAAAATCCCATCCAAACCTCCCGGGCGATACTGGCCCATGATAAAAGCACATTTTCCAACCGCAAATAGTTCTTTCGGGGAGGGTGCGGGAACTCCTTTTCTTTTTCAAAAGAAAAGGGGTTCCCA
>JAFQGN010000086.1 GCA_017398245.1 Clostridia bacterium
CCTGGCCACATCGGGAGAAACAACTCCGGCCGACAAATTTCACTATACACTTGTTTATAAGGGCTCGCACTATGTCGTGTATGGGTTTGGACAACAAGCATTGTCAGACAGTACGTCGATCGGAGATCTTGTAAATGCCATAAAGAATGGGATGCTAAAGGGTCAGAACGATAATACTTTATTGTTGCCAGTTGATAACCCCGTGCTCTATCTGAATGACACGAGACGTCTGCCGGAGGATATACATGGCGAAAAAACACTTACTTCTTGTGGGGCACGATCCGGCGATACGATCCACGTATATGACAATTCCAACTTCGTCAACGTTGTCTATAACGGAGACGAGCATTACGTTCCATTCACTCCTTCTGCTGGGGAGATTTCGGCCGCTGATTTGCGTGAGGCAATTAAGAGCAGCATTACGGGCGTGCTTGAGAGTACCAACCAGCTTTTGTATGAATATGACTATGATCTCCTGTCAGACAGTAATTCCGTAACTTCCGGCGCCACCGTGTATCTCTTCTATGGAAGCTGCAGCCATTGCGGGAAGCAGATCGACGACCCGGACTTTACACCTGAAACCCACACTACCAAGCGCGCCTGCGGCCATTATGCCTGTGTAACGGGCGACCACGATAAGGCCCCCTGCGGCCATTATGCCTGTGCAGAGGGCGACCACGATACGGTGGCCCCCTGCGGCCATTATGCCTGTGCAGAGGGCGACCACGATATGGCCCCCTGCGGCGATCATTACATCTGCGCAAGCAACTATGTGGAAGCCGACCACGCCGTCTGCCCCGGCTGCAGTAATAATATCTGCGCTGACCCCGCACTTCATACGATAGCTGTCTGCGGCCACCATTATACGTGTGCGCCGGGCTACAACGCCGAGGATCACGATGAATGCCTCAATCCGAACCATACCGATAATGAGAAGTATTATTGCTGCGAGGAGAACCATGGCCTTTTCGCCTGCAAGAAGGATGGCCACTATGCTTGCAACAGAGATCCCGAAAACCATAAAATGCTCGGTTGCGGATTGCATTACGCCTGCGATACCGAATACGAATCTTATGACCATAACCATTCCAGATGCAATCTGCATTTCGATTGCCAAAACTGCCATGCAATTACAGTAAATCAGTACGACAATGGCACGATCGCTGCTTCTGATGAAAACGGTGACCCCATCACCTGTGCTGTGCCGAACCAGACTGTCAAACTGCAGGCCACGCCTAACGATGGCTATCACTTTGCCTCTTGGAGCATAAAATGTCCTCCCTCTGTTGGTACTGTTACCGTTACAAACAACGAATTCACTATGCCCAACGAGAGTGTGGATGTCATCGCAATATTCGAACGCTGCTACGACCTCAAAGGCAGAGATCACAATTGCGACGAGTGCGGCAAGCCTATGCCCAATGCCAGCTGTACCGATTACGCTGGCGACAGCAACCACAATTGCGACAAGTGCGGCAAGCCCAACATTAGTATCTGCTTCGACTCCCTGGGCGATGGCGACCACAATTGCAACGAGTGCGGTAAAGAGAACATCACCAGCTGCTCCGATTCTGCCACGGATAACGATCACCTGTGTGACGACTGCAACGCCGTGCTTGGCACTTGCGTGGACGCGAACCGCGACCATATCTGCGAAACCTGCGGTGCGTTCGCCGGCGCGTGCTCCGACAGTCGCGATCTCGATAACCACATCTGCGATCTGGAGGGCTGCAGCCGCCGTGTTTCCGGCGCGTGCTGGGATAACGGCGATGCGGGCCACGAGTGCAACGAGTGCGGACAGGTTCTGCTGGGCGAGTGCGTGGACGACGACCGCGACCACTATTGCGATTTCTGCCCGAACCTGCTGACCACCTGCAACGACGCGCGCGACGATATCGACCATCTTTGCGATATGTGCGGCGGCGAAGTGGACAATCCCGAGCCCTGCTGGGACAATACCTCGCTGGAGCTGGATGTGGATGGCCACATTTGCAACGCTATCGGCTGCGGAAAGCAGATCGATCCTTCCGTGAAGGATTTCTGCTGGGATTACGATAAGGACGGCAAGTGCGAAGAATGCGGCTGGGTCATCGGCTCGACTGTTGTGCAGCCCACTGCCGCGCCTACAGTTGCTCCTACGGTGGCTCCGACTGCTGAGCCCACGGTGGCGCCTACTGTTGAACCCACGGTTGCTCCGACCGTTGCTCCGACCGTTGTTCCGACCGCCGCTCCGACCGCTGCCCCGACCACGGCTCCCACCGTGGCCCCGACCACGGCTCCCACCGCCGCTCCGACCGCCGCTCCGACCACAGCTCCCACTGTGGCCCCGACCGCTGCTCCCACCGCTGCCCCGACCACGGCTCCGAAATACGGTGTCTCTGTGGATGGCAAGAACGGCACGATCACCCGCACGAACGACACGAGCGCGTTCTATAAGGATACCTACATCCGCTACTCCATCGGCTATGAAATGGGCGGTACTTCCTACGCCGTCATCGCCATGCTGAAGGTCGACTGGGCCGAGACGGATGAAGGCGCTGTGGGCAGCTTCATCATCCCGAGGATCGTCGGCAGCGGCACGGTAACCGGCGTGAGCTACATCGTGACCACGAACGAAAATGCCGACGGGCTCAGCCTTGCCGGCGCGGTGAAAAACTCCTGCGGCATGCTGATCCAGTAACCCCAACCGCATAACCAACAAGCCGCCCCGTGCAAACGGGGCGGCTTGTTTAGCTTGTCCGGCCGCTCGGGCGATAGACCGCGCTGCCACGGCATAAAAACCATGCGGCAGCATCCATCTGCGGCTTCCGGCAAAAAAGATCGCGCCTTCCCGCGAAGGCGCGATCTGCATTTATTCCTGTTCGTCCTGATAGCGGCGGGCGAGGGTGTTGAGCAGCTGCGGATACAGCTGGCAGCTCATGCCGCCGTCCACAATGATCTCCGCGCCGGTCACGTTCTTGGACATATCGGAGCCCAGGTAGTAGGCCGCGTTGGCAACGTCCTCGTAATCGGAAATATCGCCGATGGGCACCAGAGTACCGTTGGAGATCTGCTTTTTACCCATGGCCTTCCAACGCTCGGTCTTGATGGTGCCCGGCAGCACGCAGTTGCTGCGGATGCCCATCGGGCCGAGGTCTACCGCCAGCGCCTTGCTCAGCGAATTGATGCCGCCCTTGCTCGCGCCGTAGGCCGCGCGGTTGGGGATGGCCCTGTAGGCGGTGTTGCTGGTGATGAACACGATCGCGCCCTTGCCCTGCTCCTTCATGCGGATGGCGGCCTGCCGCACGATCATGAAATTCCACACGATGTTGGTATCCAGCACGGCCTTGAACTCGTCGATGGACTGGGTGAAGAAATCCAGCCCCTTGGCCGGGTCGGTGCCGTAGCCCAGGTTGGCGGCGTTGAGCACCACGGTTTCCACAAAGCGCCCGGTCTCGTCGATAGCCCGGAACACTTCCTTCACGGCCTCTTCATCGCCCACGCCCAGCCCGAAGCCCTTGGCGAACACGCCGTATTCCATGGCGATCTCGTCGGCGGTGGCCTGTGCGCGGCTCTCTTCGCGGCTGGTGATGAACACGTCGTAGCCTTCCTTGGCAAAACGTTCGGCGCACGCGCGGCCCGTGCCGTTGGTCGCGCCGGTCACAAACACAGCTTTCTTCATATTGCTTACACTCCTTTTCTGCATGGCGGGAGGGGGGATGTCAGGGGCTTCTCGCCCCTGAAACCCTCGGCAAAGGGAATGATTCCCTTTGCAAACCTCAATAAGTGGATATTCATCAAACGAAGGCCCGGTTTGCCCGGCAAAGCGTACCGCTTGGGCCGGGCTGAGAGGAGACGATAGGGGCGCTGCCCCTAAGACCCCGCCAGATGGAATGATTCCCTCTGGACTCCTCAATATGGGGTTGGTACATTTGCTGCCTGGTAAAGGCTAACGCTGCCTTGAGTCGGGCATTATATTTTGATGAAGCAGTTCTCCCTAATACGGGATTGCAAAGGGATGAAATTCCTTTGCCGAGGGGTTCGGGGGCGAGCAGCCCCCGACGTTTTCCTTCGTACCCCTTGCTCAGAAGTAGAACTTGCTCTCCGGCGGGCGGATATCGGTCAGCGCGCCGGTATAATGGCGCAGGGTATGCGGCTGATAGGGGTGGGCAAGGCAGGCGTCCTCGTCGATCTCGATGCCAAGACCCGGCTTGTCCGGAATGTACATATAGCCGTCCTCGTAGCGCAGCTCCTCGTTGGTCACGTCGGCGCGCCACGGCACGTCGCTGTACATGATCTCAAGAATAGAGAAGTTGTTGCAGCATGCGGCCAGCTGCAGGCTGGCGGCATTGGCCACCGGGCCGGAGGGGTTGTGCGGCGCGAAGGGGATGTAGTAAGCCTCCGCCACCGCAGCGATCTTCTTGAGCTCCATCAGGCCGCCCGCATGAGAAATATCGGGCTGGATGTAATCCGCCGCGCGCATTTCGAACAGATCCTTGTATTCGCGCAGGTTGTACAGCCTCTCGCCCGCGGAAATGGCGACCGGAGACTTGTCGCGCACGGCCTTGAGCGCTTCCAGATTATCCGGCGGCACCGGCTCTTCAAACCACATGGGCTTGAACTGGGCCAGCTCCTGCGCGATCTTGATGCCCGTGGGCACGTTGAAGCGGCCGTGGCCCTCGATCAAAAGATCCACGCCCGGGCCCGCAGCGTCGCGCACGGCGGCGATGCAGCGCAGCGCGGTGTCCAGATCCTTGTTGGAAATTTCGAGGTAGGATTTGCCGAAGGGATCCCACTTCATGGCGGTGATGCCCCTCTGCACGGCGATCTTCGCCTTTTCGCCGAATTCCTCGGGCGTCTTCGCGCCGGCGAACCAGCCGTTCACGTAAATGCGCACCTTTTCGTGGCATTTGCCGCCCAGCAGCTGATAGACCGGCACGCCCAGCGCCTTGCCCTTAATGTCCCACAGCGCCATTTCCACGGCAGAAAGCGCGCTCATGAGCACGGGGCCGCTGCGCCAATAGGAATCGCGGTACAGATCGTGCGCGATCTTTTCGATGTTGGCCGGATCCTTGCCCACCAGCACGTCCTTGATGTGCTCCACCGCGCCCACGAGCGATTTTTCCTTGTATTCCAGCGTCGCTTCGCCCACGCCGCTGATGCCCTCGTCCGTGTAGATCTTCACAAAGGCCCAGTTCGTGCGGAAACAGTCCACTACAAAGGTCTTGATGTCTGTGATCTTCATCTTTCTTCTCCTTTTTTAGAATGCAAACGGTTTGTATATTGCGGGAACGATTTTGTTCTCAAACGGAAACGCAGTCGGGTCGAGCCCGTCCATCATGCCGCAGTGCACGGGCATAGCCTGCTTCGCGCCGCAGTTTCGGGCAAAGCGCGCTGCGTCCGCCATGTTCATATTGTTGCCCGCGCCGTTCACCGGAAGAACGATCAGGTCGATCTCCTCCGGCAGCTCCTCAAGGATCTTTTTGCTGTACAGCGTATCGCCCGTAATGTACACGCGCTTTCCCTCCGCCTCGATCACGATGCCGATGGCCGCCGGGTCGGAATGCACGGCGGGCACGGCGGTAAAGCGGATATCTCCCTCAGTCCACTCGGTGCCCTTGTCAAACAGAACGTAATTGTGCGCCCCGCCATAGGCCCGCGCGGCCTGCCAGGAGCCCGAAGGGGCCAGAACGGTGATCGGGCCGGGCTTTTTCAGGTATTTTTCCACCGTTTCCGGGTCGAAATGATCCAGATGCACGTGGGTGAACAGGAGCATGTCCGGCTCGATATCGAACAGCGCTTCGTCTACCGGCACGCGTCGGCTCTTGGCCGGATCCGTCTTGCCCACGGAATCGGAAAGGTAGGGGTCGATCAGCAAAGTCAGCCCCTGCGTGCGGATGAGCAGGCCTGCCTGACCGATCCATGTGATCTGCATGGCGCTCCCTCCTTGTTTTCATGCGTTTGTTAAAATTATACACCTGCCGCGTGCAAAAAAACAGAGCAAATGCGCGCTGCGGGTGAAATTCTGTTGTATAATAGATGCGAAGAAAAGCGAAAGAGGCGAGGCGAATGAACATTGAGACCCGCTGCGGGCTGATCTGCGAAACCTGCACGTACAGGGAACCAAACCACTGCAAGGGCTGTATTGCGACGATGGGAAACCCCTTCCACGGGCAGTGTCCTGTGGCCGTTTGCGCGCAGGAAAAGGGCCTCGCGCACTGCGGTCAGTGCCCGGAAATGCCCTGCGAGCTGCTCTCGCAGTATTCGTGCGATCCTGTGCACGGCGATACCCCGCCCGGCGCGCGCATCGCCGTGTGCCGCATGTGGCGCGCAGCAGAGCTGGAAAAAGGAGGAAAAACCATGGGAAAGTTTGAAGATATCAAGACCCTCAGCGAGGAAGCCTACGCCTTTATGAACTCTTTTGAGCCGGATAAAGTGGCCGACGGCCGGTACGAGCTGGGCAATGGCGTGTACGCCAATATTTCCACCTATACCACCCGCACCCGCGCGCAGTCCTGCTACGAGGCGCACCGCAAGTATACCGACATCCAGTGGATCATCGAGGGCGAGGAGATCATCTCCACGGAGCCGCTGCAGGTGATGCACGAGCACGATTGTCTGGAGCCCTACAGCGAAGAAAAAGACTGCGAACTCTACGCCAACAATTTTGACGGCATCGACCATTACATGAGCGCGGGCTGCTATGCGGTGTACAGTCCGCAGGTGGCGCACATGCCCAATATTTGCGCCGGCGGCCCCTCCATCGTGCGCAAAGTGGTTCTTAAAGTGCCCGTAAAGGCATGATTTTGCACGAAAATGCACACATAAAAAGTCCCGTTTCCG
>JAFQGN010000087.1 GCA_017398245.1 Clostridia bacterium
AATTCGGGAGCACTTGTTATGCTCCTTCCTTTGTGCTATAATGGATTGAACAATGCTTGGAGGTATGCTTATGCTGAAAGGTACGGCAAAATTCTTGCTGAAGAATGAGGAAGCGCTGCGCATCGTCAAAAAATACGCTGTGCCAGACCTCGACAAATACAGAATCGACATCGCAGGGCCAGATCTGATTCCGAAGACGGAAGAATCCCCTAAGCGCCCCACTGTAGACAGCGCAGAATTCCAGCGCAGTTTCTTCTTTGCGCTGAACAGGCTCAATGACGACGGCCTGATGGAAGCGATGCGTCGTGTGCTGGATGTCGCTACCGACCCCAAATTTTGTGTATCCGCTGACTTGAATACGAAGGAGGATGATCTATGCCAAGAAAAAGAGCAATGAACGGTTCGGGGATTCAGCCCCGCAAGCGTAAGGACGGACGATGGGAATGCCGTGTGCGTACGGGGATAAATCCCGGAACGGGTAAGCCGATTTACAAGAGCTTTTATGGTGCGACTGCAGACGAGTGCGTAAAGAAGCTGAGAAAAGCAACAGCGGCCATTGATGGCGGCACATATGCTGAACCGACAAAAATGACCGTTGGGCAGTGGTTGGAAATATGGCAGAACGAGTATTTCGGCGGAATCAAGGAAGCTACTGTCGCAAGCTACCAAGGTCTTATCAAGAACTACTTATATCCGAACATAGGCGGATTAAAGCTTGATTCTCTCCGGCCTCATACCATTTAGACGATGTATAACCGGATTCTGAAAGCTCCCGGCAGGCCAGACGGCTTAAGCGCAAAAACGCTCAAGAACCTTCACGGCGTTCTGCATAAGGCGTTGAAGTTAGCTGTCAAGCTCGGCTATATCAAGACTAACCCTGCGGAAGCATGCGAACTGCCACGGGTTGAGCATAGCGAAGTGGCCTTTCTGGAAAATGAAGACATCGAAAGGCTTCTGAAGGCAATAAAGGGGCATCGATATGAAGCGGTGTATACCGTCGCGCTTTTTACCGGAATGCGGCAGGCAGAACTTCTCGGCCTGACATGGGACTGCGTCGACTTTGAAAACGGGACAATAAAGGTGGAAAAGCAGCTGCAGCGTATCAAACGGCAAAGCAGCACATTTCGTCTAACAAGCTGTAAAAATGACCGCGTGCGGAGAATCATGCCCGCTACCGGAGTGATGGAGATTTTAAAGCAGCAGAGGCAGAAGCAGCTAGAGAATAGGCTGAAGGCTGGTGAAATGTGGCAGAACGAATGGGATCTGGTTTTTACGAACGAAGTCGGCGGGCATCTGTACGAAACGACGATCTATAAGAATTTCAAGAAGATCGTGAAGGAAATAGGGGTGCCTGACACACGTTTCCACGACTTGCGCCATACGTACTCCATGGTCTCTCTGCAAAATGGTGACGACATCAAAACGGTGCAGAACAACGTCGGTCATGCCACAGCTTCCTTTACGCTTGATATCTACGGGCATGCTTCGCAGAAGATGAAAAAGGATAGCGCTGACCGCATGCAGAGCTATTGGGAGCATATTTCGGCGGCGAAATGACCCAATTGTGGTCAAAACTGTGGTCAAAGACTTTTTTAGATATGAAAAAGCCTCGAAAACACAGTGTTTTCAAGGCTTTTTCTTGGCGGAGAAGGAGGGATTTGAACCCTCGAGACGTTTTTGACGCCTACACGATTTCCAGTCGTGCGCCCTCGACCAAGCTAGGCGACTTCTCCATATGTCGATACTTGCTCAACGGGGTATATTATACTCGCTTGCGGTCGTTTTGTCAACCGGTATTTTCGCTTTTCGGGCAAAATGTTTTGCGGAAGGAGGAATGCCGGCAGGAAGAATATACCATGCATGCAAGGGGCGCTTCTGCGCACAATAGATACCGTCAGGCGGCGAGCGAACGGTTCCAAAGAACGGTTCCGCCTGCGGGAAACAGGAGCAAAGGCTGCGGCCGGCTTCCCCTCCCGCCGGCCGTTGTCTGAACAAATAAATGGGAGGCGCTTGCTTTGAAGTGTGAAAAGAAGGCGAACAACAGCATCCATTGCGGCGTGAAGAGCTGCGAATACCATTGCGGCGGCGAAGAGTATTGTTCTTTGCAGTCGATCCATGTCCAGCCCTGCGCGACGTGCGGCAACGGATGTTCCAGCGATGAAAGCTTCTGCGGAAGCTATCGCGCCAAGCGCTGACCGGGCCTGAGCAGGAGCGATAGAGCTCTGTAACGGCCAAAGAAAGAGCACTTTTCATTAGCGGTAAGGAAATTTGCGCAATGCGAACGACTTTGCAGCGGAAAAGAGCTCTTTTTTTGTGTGTTCAAGTATAGCGATCCGCAAAGCGGATGCGCGGGCCGGGAGGTTGGATGCCCAAAGGGGATCCAAGTCGCTTTGCGGCCGCTAAAGCGAGGATGTCCGACATTCTTTTTTTATTTTTGGCTTGTTTTCTTGAAACGGATCGGCTTCCCGTGCGTTTATATAGTGTAAGGGCCTTACAGGAGAGGAGGAAGCGCATGGAATTTGAAGAGTTGTACAGCGCGTGCTTCCGCAAGGTGTACCGTTTTGCGCTTTCGCTGTGCCGCAGCCCTGCCGAGGCCGAGGAGATCGCACAGGAGACGTTCTTCCGGGCGATGGACAGGATCGGTTCGCTGCCGGAGGACGCTTCGGTCGAGGCGTGGCTTTTGCGCATCGCGCACAATCTGTTCGTCTCTTCGTATCGGAAGAGAAAGAAGATAGACCCGTATGCGGAGATGGAGCAGATCCCTTCGCGGGATGGCTTTGAGGACAGGCTGGAGGACGAGGCGCAGGCCGGGCAGATATTACGGCATTTGCACGAGCTGGACGAACCGTACAAAGAAGTGTTCACGCTGCGGGCGCTGGGCGATGTGCCCTATGCAAAGATCGCATCGCTGTTTGGCAAGGGTGAAAACTGGGCGCGCGTGGTGTATTTTCGGGCGCGAAAGCAGCTGTTGGAGCGCATGGAAGAGGAGGAAAGGCAATGAGCGAAAAGAGAAATTGCGATATCGCGCAGGATCTGATCCCGCTGGAGGTGGACGGAGTATGCACCGAGGGCAGCAAAGAGTTTTTGCAGGAGCATATTTCGCAGTGCGAGGGCTGCAGGCGGTTGTATGACCTGGCCAAGAGCGGAACATGGCAGAAGAAAAAGGAGCCGTTCAAGGAGGATGCGGCCTTGGTCCACAGCATGAAAAAGGTGGGCAAGAAGCTGCATATCCGGCGTTTTGTTTTGATCGTTCTGGCGCTGATCGTGGTGATATACGGCTCGGTTTTTACATGGAACGGGCTGATGAACTATGTGACCTCGGTACCGCTGGAGAGCTATGATGCGTATGTGTACGCCGAAGAGGGCGGGTATGCGCATGTGATCGCCGAAATGCCCTACAGTATGGTGAATATTTACGGCGGTTTTGAGCGGTACAAAGTGCTTGGGGCAGACGACCCGGCGAAC
Organism: Clostridia bacterium; assembly: GCA_017398245.1. Next base: position 3,466 of record JAFQGN010000087.1, read on the forward strand.
AAGACGGGTGAAGTGCACGCCTACATCATCGAGCTGGAGCCGCGGTATAATCCGATCCCGGAGAAAATCAACGCGCGCATGGGGCAGGCGTACCAGAACACTTTGCACTTGCCCGGCGCAATGGAGATAAAGGACGGGAAACTGTACACGGCGAGTGATTATGAAACGATGAACGGGTTTGTGCCGGGCGTGCCGGTGAGCGAGATTCGTCTGTGCGAGGGCAGCGATTACCGCGTGATCTATACATGGGGCGATGATGTGCTGACGTATGAGAAGGCTGTGGAGGAGGACATGCTCACGGTAACTCCTTCGGATGCCGGCGCGTTTTCGGTAATTCCCATGGGATGAGGCGCGGGAGGGGTACGTCAGGGGCGCTGCCCCTGAAACCCCGCTTAAGGGAATGATTCCCTTAAGAATCCTCATTATTGGGTAACAATTTCTATCATAAAGAGATTTGCCCGGCAAAGGCTAACGACGCCTTGGGCCGGGCATGCTTTCTTTTAGCACAGTGTAAAACCATAGCAAAAGGTCGGCCCATGCTGAAAGCATAGCCGACCTTTTTCTTTGCTTCGGTAAATATAATAACCCCATAGACGGGATTCTCAAGGGACGAAGTTCCTTGAGCAGGGTGCGGGACAGAGTCCCGCCGTACCCTACATGATAGCCTCGGCCTCGGCAGGGGTCACGCGGTTGAAATCGCCAAGGAAGGTGTGCTTGTAGGCGGAAACGGCGGTGGCGAAGCGGACGGCGTAGTCGTCATCCTTTTCCTGCATGAGCGCGGCGACAAGGCCGGCGGAGAAGGCGTCTCCCGCGCCGACGCGGTCGGCGATGGTCAGAGGATACTTCTTGGTATCGTGCACGGCGACGGTGGCGCGGTCGTAGAGCAGGCCGGACCAGATGTAATCGCGCGCAGCGTTCTTTTCGCGGATGGCAAAGCCGCATTTGGCGCTGCCGAACTCGCCGGTCATCTTTTCGGCAAGGTAGACATAGCCCTCTTTGGTGAGCTGGCCGTTTTCGTAGAGATTGGCCGGGGCTGTCATGCCGAAGAGGTCTTTGGGTTCGGACTCGTTGGCGATGATCACGTCCACATAGGGCATGAGCGGGGTCATGGTCTTCTGGGCTTGTTCGGGCGTCCAGAGGGGTTTGCGGTAGTTCAGATCGCAGCTGATTGTGATGCCCTTGGATTTTGCGATGCAGCAGGCGGCCATGGTCTCCTGCGCGCAGGCTTCGGACAGCGCGGGCGTGATGCCGGACCAGTGGAACCAGCTTGCGCCCTCAAAGGCCTTGTCCCAGTCGATATCGCCGGGCCTGATATTGGCGATGGCGGAATTTTTGCGATCGTACAGCACCTTCGCAGGGCGCACGGACAGCGCCTGTTCGAGGAAAAACAGGCCCATGCGGTCGCCGCCGAAGGCGATATCGGCCGTGTCCACGCCAAAGCCGCGCATCTGGTAGAGGAAGGTCTCGGCGACGGCGTTGTCCTTGGGCAGTTTGGTGACAAAGGACGCGTCCAGGCCATAGTTTTTCAGGGAGACGGCTACGTTGGCCTCCGCGCCGGCAAAGGTCATGGTCAGGTGTTCCGTCTGGCCGATGCGGGTGCCGTCCGGCGGGCAGAGGCGGAGCAGGATCTCGCCAAAGCATACACATTTTTTCATTTGAGCACCTCCTGTGTGCGGGGGGGGAGTACGCTAGGGAGACGCCAAAGGGGCGCTGCCCCTTTGGAATCCCTGTTGGGGCGCTGCCCCTTTGG
>JAFQGN010000088.1 GCA_017398245.1 Clostridia bacterium
CTTCGATGATCTTCTCGATTCCGTCAAACGCGCCGCCGCAGATGAAGAGGATGTTGGTCGTGTCGATCTGGATAAAATCCTGGTGCGGGTGCTTGCGGCCGCCCTGCGGGGGAACGGCTGCGATCGTGCCTTCCAGGATCTTGAGCAGGGCCTGCTGCACGCCCTCGCCCGAAACATCGCGCGTGATGGACACGTTCTCGCTCTTTTTGGCGATCTTGTCGATCTCGTCGATGTAGATGATGCCCCTCTGCGCCAGCTCGATGTCGTAATCGGCATTCTGGATCAGGCGCAGCAGAATGTTTTCCACATCCTCGCCCACATAGCCGGCCTCGGTCAGGCTCGTCGCATCTGCAATGGCGAAGGGCACGTTCAGGATCTTGGCCAGCGTCTGCGCAAGATAGGTCTTGCCGCAGCCGGTCGGGCCGAGCATCACGACGTTGGATTTCTGCAGCTCCACGCCGTCGTCGTCCTGCTTTTTATTGTTGATGCGCTTGTAGTGGTTGTACACCGCCACAGCCAGCGTGCGCTTTGCGTCGTCCTGGCCGATCACGTACTGATCCAGCGCCTCTTTGATCTCTTTAGGGGTCTTGCAGGTCATGTCGCCGTGCACATGCTCCGGCTCCATGTTCTCCTGTACGATCTCCTGGCAAAGCGCCACGCATTCATCGCAGATGAACACGCCGGGCCCCGCAATGATGCGGCGCACCTGATCCTGCGATTTTCCGCAGAACGAGCATTTTACCAGAGTTCCGTTGCCGAAATTATCCTTGGGCATTTGCTGTCTCCTTAAACTTGCATGTCATTACCGGCGCGGGGGAACGATCTCGTCGATCAAACCATATGCAAGAGCCTCTTCCGCCGTGAGGAAATGATCGCGCTCGACGTCCTTTTCGATCTCGGCCAGCGGCTTTCCGGTATTCTCGGCCAGCTGCATGTTCAGCTTTTTCTTCATTTTGAGGATCTGCTCGGCCTGGATCTGGATATCCGTAGCCTGGCCGCGCGCGCCGCCAAGAGGCTGGTGGATCATGATCTCAGCGTTCGGCAGAGCCTTGCGCTTGCCCTTCGCGCCGGAGCTGAGCAGGAACGCGGCCATGGAAGCGGCCATGCCCACGCACAGCGTGCTGACGGGGCAGCGCAGATAGCGCATCGTATCGTAAATCGCGTAGCCCGCGGTGATCACGCCGCCGGGGCTGTTGATATACAGCATGATATCGCTGTCCGGGTCTTCCATTTCCAGAAAGAGCATCTGTGCGACGATCGCGTTTGCCACGTCGTCGTTGATCTCTCCGCCCAGGAAGATGATGCGGTCCTTGAGCAGCCTCGAGTAAATGTCGTACGAGCGCTCGCCGCGGCTGGTCTGTTCAACAACATAAGGGATCAAATTCATCAAGACACCTCCTGACATAAGCGGTCTCGGTCTGTTTGCGGGCAGAAAATTTTCTCTGCCGGCTTTGGGAAATCCTCCCAATCACGAAGTATGGAGAGGCCGACGGCCTCTCCATATATGTTGTGTTGTATCTTGCGAATTATTCGCCCAGGGCGTACTTCTTGAGCAGGTCCAGAGCCTTGCGGGTGGTGGCCAGCTCGGTGAAGTAGTTCTTCTCGCCTTCGGACATGGTGGCCTTGTACTCTTCGAGGGTCTTCTGACGGCTCTCGACGTACTCCTTCATGGCCTCGTCGATGTCCTCTTCGGCAGCTTCGATGTTCTCGGCCTTGCGCAGAGCTTCCAGAGCCAGCTGCACCTTCACGCGGTTCTCCGCCTCGGGCTTGCGCTGTTCCTTGATCTGCTCGACGGTCTGGTTGGTGATCTTGCAGAACATTTCCATGTTGAAGCCCTGATACATCATCTGGGTCTCCATCTCGCGCATCAGATCTTCGACCATGTCTTCGATCATCGCTTCCGGAATGTCGGCTTCCATGCCCTCGACCAGCTTTTCGATCACGTCGTTTTCGAACTGGTTTTCGGCGTTGTCGTTGGCGCGTTTTTCAAGCTTCGCCTTCACGTCGGCCTTGTACTCGTCCAGAGTGTCGAACTCGGAAACGTCCTTGGCGAACTCGTCGTCCAGCTCGGGCAGTTCCTTTTCCTGAATGGCCTTCACGGTGCACTTGAAGGTGGCGTCCTTGCCGGCCAGGTTTTCGGCGTGATACTCGGTGGGGAAGGTGACCTTCACTTCCACTTCCTTGCCGATCTCGGCGCCGACCAGCTGGTCTTCAAAGCCGGGAATGAAGGAGCCGGAGCCGATGACCAGAGTCTGGTCCTGGGCGGTGCCGCCTTCAAACTGCTCGTCGCCGCAGAAGCCGGCGTAGTCCAGCTTGATCTGGTCGTCCATCTTCACGGCGCGGTCGGTCACTTCGTTGTAGCGGGCAACGCGCTCGCGCGCACGCTCGACCTCGGCCTTCACGTCGTCTTCGGTCACTTCGGCCACGGTCTTTTCCACGCGGATGGCCTTGTAATCGCCAAGGGTCACGTCCGGGCGGACGAACACTTCGACGGAGAACTCGCAGCCTTCGCCGTTGCCGATCTTCTGGATGTCCAGCTCGGGGCGGTCGACCGGAGTGATGCCGTGCTCGGCGATGGCGGCGCGGTAGAGGTCCGGGAAGATGGCGTCGATGGCCTCATCATAGAAGATGGCCTCGCCATACTGCATCTCGATGACCTTGCGCGGGGTCTTGCCCTTGCGGAAGCCCGGGATGTTGATGCGGCCCACCATCTTGCGATAGGCGGCCTGCATGGCCTTTTCAAACTCTTCGGGGGTAACGACGAAGCTCAGGCGAGCCTTGTTCGAGGAAATCTTTTCATAAGTGCTCATTGGAAATCGTGCCTCCTGTAAGTTCCCTTACTGTATCCATGCAATTTTAGCATGGTTCCGCGTTCTTTTCAACGCTATTTCTTGCTCTCCATGTTAAATCGTTCGGTAAAATGCGCCCTTTTGCTCCGTTCGGGCTTATTTGTCGCTCACAATGTTATTGATCCACACGCCCTTTTTCACCAGATAGTACCCGTACACCGCCTTGATGATCTCCAGCCCCTGGCACATCGGGTATACGAACGTGATCGGCATCTCCGTGTATGTCACCAGAATGTGCGCCGCCGGGATCATCACCAGCCAGGAGAACACGCAGTCATACACAAATGTGATCATCGTCTTTCCGCCCGAGCGCA
>JAFQGN010000089.1 GCA_017398245.1 Clostridia bacterium
AACGGGCAGGTGTTCCCTTCGCCACGGGTACGTGAGACGATGTACGAGACCCCGCCTGTTTTCACATGGCTGAAGGAGAGAGGGTTCGGGGCATGGCGCGTTGCGGTCGAAAACGATGCAGGTGAGGTCTGGAAGACCGATACGCAGAAGAATTATGCCGTGCCGGAGATGATTTTGCCGCCGGGAAAGTACCGCTGGAACGTGTACGGGCTTTCTGCCGAAGGAGAACCGGAGGCCGAACGCGGCTGGCAGGAGTTTTCGATCGCGCAGGACGCCGTGGAATTTCTGCGCCCGGATGCGAAGAGGATTTTGCAAAGCGTGCCCGATGCGCGCCCGAGGCATATATTCTTTGTACAGGATGTGCCCGAATTGACGGCGCAGAGGCCGCATGCGGTGGAAACGCTTCGGCGCAACATTACGCTCGCGCTGGAAGAAGGCCTTCCTGAGCCGCCTTTGTTCCACAAAGACGAAAACGCGCTGCCTTACCGCGAATATTTCGGCCGGCACCGCGATTTTTGCGACAGGAATCTGGTGGCCTGTGCGCTCGGGCATGCGCTGCTGGGAGACCGGCAGGCGGGCGAACACGCCAAACGGCTCTTGCTGACCATGTGCGATTGGAACAGCGATGGCTCTTGCTCTCTGGAAGGGCCATGGGGCGATGAGATCGGCCTGAGCCATGCGCGCTGTTTTCCGGCTGTGTTTGATCTTCTGTACGATATTTTATCCGAAAAGGAACGCGTGTTTGTCGCAAGGGTGATTGCAGCCTATGCCCGCCAGTGCGACAGGCGGCTTCGCGGCATTGATTTTTGCGCCAATCCCGGTAATTCGCACGCGGGCAGGCTGCCGGCATATCTTGGCGAGGCCGCGATGGCGCTCAAAGGCACAGGCGTTGTAGAAGAAGCAGAACTTCTGCGCTGGCTGGAATATGCGATCGAGATCTACGGCGGCATCTTCCCGTACTTTGGCGGGCCGGACGGCGGTTGGGCCGAGGGCATGTTCTATGCGGGCAGCTACACCAAGTGGTATCTGCCGTTTTTCAGCGCGGTTCGGCGGTTTTCGGGCGCAGATTTCCTCTGCCGGCCGTTTTACAGGCGGCTGATCCGATATTTTCAGCATTTTTGTCCGCCGGGCTGGGAAAACCACCCGTTTGGCGACGGCTATTGGTGCGGCCCGGACGACGCCGAATGGCCTGGTTTCTTTGCGCAGAATCCGTATCATGTGTATGCAGAACGCTTCGGCGGCGAACTGATGAAGCAGTGGTCGCGCGATGCGCAGCGGCAGCAAGTTTTCAAGCTGCACCTGCTGGATGCTTTTCTGCCGGATAGCGGAGAGGCGGAAACGGAAGAGCCCGTCACCCGCGCGTGCGCGTTTCCGGACGCCGGCTATATCAGCCTGCACACCGACCCGCAGCGCCCGGAGAGCGAGATCGCGCTGCTTGCGCGGTGCAGCCGCTACGGCAGCCAGAGCCACAGCCATGCCGATCAGGGCAGCTTTGCCCTGCTGTGCGGCGGAACGACTCTGATCAGCCCTTCGGGCTATTTCGGCCGGCAGTACGGCACAAAGCACCATATGGAATGGACGAATTCCACCCGCGCGCACAATACGATCCTCGTCGGCGGCGAAGGGCAGGCGGAGTTTTCCGCCTTTGCAACGGGCAGAGTCATCGGTGCGTGGGATGACGGACGCGCTCTGCGGGCCGAGATCGACCCGAGCGGCGCATACGAGCATGTGGAACAATGGACGCGCGCGTTTGAACTGGATGAAGACGGACTGACCGTGACCGATCATATCGAGCTGGATGCGGAAAGGGAGATTGACTGGCTGCTGCATTCGCTTTCGCGGCCCGAGATCACGCCCGTGGGCATGCGGCTGGAGAGAAACGGGATCATTCTGGAGATCGAACCGCAGCTGGGCGGCCTGTGCAGGCCAGGCATCAGCGATACATTCGACGTGGATATCAACGAAGGGGAACCGGAGCAGTATCATGTGCAGATGCCGCAGCAATTCCACATGCGCTGGACTGCGCCGGCGCGAAAGATACACGATATCCGTGTGCGCTTTGACATAAGGAGGAACGAGCGATGAAATACGCAAATTTGCACCTGCATTCCGTGTTTTCGGATGGGATCTACACGCCGGAGGAGCTGTGCGCTCTGGTGAAGCAGAAGGGCTATAAAGCAGTCGCGCTTTCGGACCATGAGACTGTGCGCGGCGTGCCCCGCATGCGCGAGGCGGCAAAGGCGAACGGCCTCGGCTTTGTGCAGGCGATGGAGCTGTACGGCCATGCTTTCGGGCTGGGGGAGGGCGCGTTCCATGTGGTCGCGATGGATTTCGACCCGGAATACCCGGCGATGAAGGCCTTTATCGACCGCTGTGAGGAGCTCGCGCTGGATCTGACCATGCGTCGGCTCGAATACTGCAAGCAAAACGGGCTGATCGCAGATATCGAATGGAAAGAGGTGCAGGAGAGGTTCCCGGACGTGGGCTGGTACTGCAACGAGCAGGTGTTCCGCGTTTTGCAGGAAAAGCATGGCGTGGGGGACAGGGAGTACTGGCAGTTCATCCGCCATTTCAATCGCTGTCCGGTCCAAAAGGCGGGGTCGACTTCTCTGCCGATGGAGGAGCTGTTCGGCCTGATCCGCGCGGCGGGCGGCATCGCTATTCTTGCGCATCCGCACGGGCAGACGCAGTATCTGACGGAGCTTGTGAAGATGGGGCTGGGAGGCGTGGAGGTCGACCATCCCGACATGGACGAATACGACAAGCGGCAGGCGAGACAGTTTGCGCTGGAAAACGGGATCTACCGCAGCGGCGGTACGGATCATACCGGGCTGATGGGCAACAACATGCTGCGCGGAGACCAGCCCGGCAACAAGAATGTGACGCCGTACGACGCCGATGTGGAAAACGGCGCGGAGCAGGAGGAGTTCGAAGCCATCCTGCAGCGCAGGTTCGGATAAACAAAAGCAAAGCCCCCGGAGCTTTCCGGGGGCCTCGTTTTTTAGAGAAGGGTTCAAAAGGCGATCTCCTGTACGCTTGCGGAGGAGAAATCCACCTCGATCTGCTTTGCTTCGCCGTTTTGCGCAAGGGTGAAGGCGACTTTGCCCGTGCCCTGCACGCGCGCGCCGCATTCGGTCAGGCCGAGAACTTCGCCGTTTTCATCGTGCGGCCAGGCGATGCGGCTGCCGTCGGACACAGCCTTGAGCATCACGCCGAAGGGCATGTGCGCCTTGTAGCGGAAGCCGCCTGCGCGCACCGTGCAGCTGCGCACAAGGGAGGGATCGCGGTACCAGTCCACCGCCAGAAGGTACAGGTGGCGGCTGCCGTCGGGCTGATCGTAGGCGGTGAACTGCACGTCGTCGCCGCATTCGGCCCACACGTTCTGCGCATCGGCCAGTGCGCGCATGGCGCGTTCCAGCTCCTTCTCGTACAGGGGGCGGATAGCCGGGTGCGCAGGATACGCGTTTGCGTTGAAGAGGATGACTGCGCCCTTGCCAAGCGCGTACTTTACAACAAGAGGCGTTCCGTCGTCGGCAACGGCGAGAACTTCATCCGGCTGCATCGCGTTTGCGCAGATCTGTACTTCGATTCCGTCTACCGTCGCATTACGGAAGATGGGTTCGCCATCGGTAAAGCGGAAGGGATTTTCGCCGTAGTGCAGTTTGCCGGCGAGGATGTCGTCAAAGGCGGTGGTGTCGGTCATATGGGCGCGGGTGAGGATGAGCGTTCCTCCGCCGCGCACATAGGCGTTCAGGCGTTCAAAATCGGCCTCGTCTGCGCAGTTATAGCCCATGAACGCAAGGACCGGATAGCGGTTATAGACATCCGCGCCGCATTCGATCGGGATCGCATCGATATTGCCCATGGGCGTTCCGGTATGGTAGCCGACAGGGTGGTCGGTATCGCAGCCGTGGATATACAGCGCCGCGCCGGGCTTGCTCAGCGGGTAGAACACCTTGAGCAGGCCCCAGCTGTTTTCCGCATCGGAATTTGGCAGGCCCGTCCAGCCCCAGGGCTGGAGGTTGTTGAAGCCGTGCCAGCCGTCGTGCCGGCCGTGGATGAGCCCCATGGGCGCAAAGAATTCGCCGGTGCGGGAATGGGTGGAGAGGTAGCGGTAGAAATCCTGCTGCTGCTTCAGGTGCCCCTTGCATCCTTCACTGAAGCGATGGAAATGCGAATAGTATTCCTCCAGATGCCACAGGCCCTCTTCGGTGTTGATCTCCGTCGCGCCCTGCATATAGGAAACGTACAGCGCAAGACGATAACGGCGGAAATGCTCGGGCGTATCCTGCGGCGAGGAGGACCACTGCACAGCGTGGTGCACGCCCGCGCTGCGCAGCCCCTTCCAGAGATTTGCGCCGCGCAGGAAGGCCATCAGAGGTTCCATGGAGCCGTACATCGTTTCAGCGCCCACCCAGGTAAAGCCCGCTTTGAGCAGGTATTTGAAGGTGTGCGCAGGCCCGGTGTGGCGCGGGACATCGCCGCGGACGAGAGTAAACTGCTTCACGCGCGCTTCCTCCGCAAGGCGCATATCGCAGGGCACGTGCGGGTCGCGCTGGGAATAGATGGAATCGCCGTAATAGAAGCGGTTATGGTGGCTGTAGGTGCGGCCGACGTGCTGCGGGTCTTCCTCCCACGCGCGCTGGGCCATGTCGATTCGCTGTTCCTCGGTGAGGGATTCGCAGCAGTACTGGCCCCAGTAGAATTGCGCGCCGTCGCGCTCGTGCTGCTGGCTGCCGAGGAAGCCTTCGCCTGCGAGCATTTCGCCATCGGGATTCGTGCCGATACCGGGCAGCTCGCGCCCGTCGATCATATGCGCATAGTGGATACCCATTTCGTTGAGCACGCGCGCTACGGTCTTCCAGACCTGCGCGCTCAGCAGACGGGTGCCGCTCCAGCGATAGGTGGGACGGATGGTGAACAGATTACCGACGGCGTTGGAGAGATACCAGCTCAGGAATTCTTCGGCGTCGGCCATGCGCTGCTGCACATAGATCATATCGCCCGTGCCGGTGAGAACTTCGTTTTCCGCCTTTTCGACGATACGGGCGATAGAGCCGTGGACGGTGTAGTCTCCGGCCTGCATGGTGAAAAGTGCATTTTCGCAGGCAGAGCCGCAATCGAACGCCACGCCGTGCAGCCCGGCCTCGGCAAATGTGAGTTCCGCTGCGCCGGAAAGCTTTCCGTCCGGGAAGGCGAAGCGAACGGTCGTGTTTTCGTGTTCGGTGCGGATCAGCGCGTGCGCCTTTTGGCCTGCGACGCCCGTGTCCGTCGCGATGAGCGCGACCACGCCGCCCGGCTGCTCGATGACGCCGGCCTCGCGCAGGATATAGGGAAGGGGATCGTGATAATCGGAAATGAGTTCAAAACAGACTGTATTCTGTTTCTTAATGAGCTCGCCGGGCAGGTCGATCGCCCATTCCGAAGCGCGATGGCAGCGTTCGAACACTTCGCCTTCGAACACGGTTTCGCCGTTGAGCGTCACGCGGAATTCGGGCCATTCCTTGCGGGAGAGATACTGCGCGGTCCAATCGAATTTTTCTTTATCGTGCACGGACTGGGTGAAATCCGGCAGCAGGTTTTCGCCGCTGGAGGCCGTCAGGAACGGGCGCTCGATATAAAACTGGCCGCTGTAGCGCGCGCCCTCGATCCAAACGCCGATGTGCGCGATGCTCTTGGAGGCGGGGAAATTCGTACCCTGCCCGGAGACCCAGTCGCCAAGGTCGGAATCGCGCTCGGCTGTGAGGAGCAGATCGCGCTTGAACTGCGTCCAATCGTAATCGCCCTCGGGGAAATCGATGCAGAGCACTTCGTCCGGCGGCAAGGAGACATCGTGCCGGTTCACGCCCTCGTGCGCGCGGTAGATCTCGACACGCATGCGCAGATAGCCGCCTTCGGCAAACTTCAGGCCCTTTGCGCTGGCCCAGATGCCGAAGACCCATTCCGCCGGCACGGGGTTCATTTTCAGATAGGAGAGAACGGGCGGCCACATCACCTTTTTGTACAGCCTACGAATGTATTCCTCAGGTGCTTTGGAACTCAGGTCCAGGCAGTACTGCGCTTCAAAGGCGTGGTGCGGATCGAGCGCATCGGTAATGGTGTGGTAGTGCGCGGGGTTGTCGGGCTCGCTCTTCCACTGGTAAAAGAGCGCTGTCTCGCCCGTTACGAACAGGCGGCGCCTTTTTTCATCTTGCTGCGCGGAAAAAGAGAACTCCGCGCCCTTGCCGTGCGCGCGCAGAGTCCGGCCGGTTTCATATCCGTCGAAGATCTTCGTGTATCGTTCAAAACTCATCTGTACGACCTCCATTGCGTAAACAGAGTACATATAAGTATTTCGCGCCGAACGGGCGGATTCCTGTCTGCCGCCCGCCTGAAGGGAAAGGAAATACCTTCGGATGGGCCGGAGCTGGTCGGAAAGATGCTGTTCCTGTGCGTTCGACCTTATATGCAGCCTGAATACCGGCAAGCATATATGTAAATTGGAAGCGCAGATATGGCGGCATCCGATGAAATCTCCCTCACTCAGCGCGTATTGAAGCAGATGGACTGTTCCATGCCGGAAAAGACGCGCCATAAGGCCCCAAAAACGAACATCCCCGGCGCTGAAAAGTGCCGGGGATGCGTTGCGATATGCGATTAGGAGCGGCCGAAGATCATGAGACGCTCAGCGACCAATGTTCTGCGAAAAAGCTCGGTCAATGATCATAGTGCTCGGAAACGAGCTTCAGCTTCTCGATGATCGGCAGGTGCTGCGGGCAAACTTCTTCGCACTGGCCGCAGGCGATGCAATCGGCGGCGCGACCGAACTTCTTGGTCAGATTGGCGTAGGAGGTAAAATTGACCGTCCAGCCCTTCTCCTCAAGGTTCTCGCGCATGTCCTCATTGTAGAGGGAGAAATACTGCGGAATGGCGATCTTCTGGGGGCAGCCCTCGGTGCAATACGAGCAGCCGGTGCAGGGGACGGCGATCTGCGCGTTGATGATCTGCGCAACCTTATGCGTCACGGCGATCTCCTCTTCCGTCAAGGGCTTGAAGTCTTCCATGTAGCTCAGGTTATCTTCCATCTGCTCCACATTGCTCATGCCGGAGAGAACCATCATCACATTGTCCAGCGATGCGGCAAAGCGGATCGCCCAGGAGGGCACGGAAAGCGCGGGCTCGCGTTCCTTCAGCATTTTTTCCGCCGCTTCGGGCACCTTTGCCAGCGTGCCGCCCTTTACCGGCTCCATGACGATCACGGGCGTTCCGTGCTTGACGGCGACCTCATATACCTTGCGGGACTGGATCCATTCGCTTTCCCAGTCCAGATAATTGATCTGGAGCTGCACGAATTCCATTTCGGGATGCTTGGTCAGGATCTCGTCCAGCAGTTCCGGGCCGTCATGGTAGGAAAAGCCGGCGTGCTTGACAAGGCCCTTGGCCTTTTGGTCCAGGATCCAGCTGAAGCAGTCCAGCTGTTCATATTTAGGATAGCTGCCCGCCTCGATGCCGTGGAGAAGATAGTAGTCAAAATAGCCTGCGCCGGTCTGCTCCAGCTGCTCGTTGAAGATCTTGTCCCGATCTTCCAGCGTGTGGAAAAAGCCGCTGTGCAGCTTGGTCGCCAGCGTAAAGCTTTCGCGGGGGTAGCGATCCACCAGCGCTTCTTTTATGGCGCGCTGGCTGGCAAAACCGTTGTACATGATCGCCGTGTCAAAATAGATAAAACCCTTTTCCATGAACAGATCGACCATGCGCTTGAGCTGTTCGATATCCACCTTGGATGCATTCGTGGGGTCGAGCTGCGGCAAACGCATCAGGCCAAAACCTAGTTTTTTCATCGTTATATTCCTCCGTTTCGAATATAGCTATAGCAGATTCTGCGGTGCGGGCTGCTTCCGCGCTTCCGGCTGGATTGTAAGTATTATAGCATGCGCAGAGGGCATTTACAAATGCAGATGCATATCACGATGCCGGAATGCGCGCATTGTAAAGCTGAAATCGGGCTAAAGGATATTTGCGTGCATTTGGGGGATCGGGAAGCGGTATGCCAAAACCAGCATGAGAACGGCGAAGGAAAGGGGAGCGAAAAAAGCAGAAGAGATGGGGGACGTTGTTGTTTTGCATGGTTTTTAAAATAGAAAAAGACCATCGAAATGATTCGATGGTCTTTGGAGCTGATGACCGGATTTGAACCGGTGACCTCATCCTTACCAAGGATGCGCTCTACCGACTGAGCTACATCAGCGCATCGTTTGACGCGAGATGTATTATAGCACAGGCCTGCGCAAAATGCAATAGCAAAATCAAAATTTTGTCAAAAAAAGAATATGGCGGTGGTAAACATCTGCGGACACAGATCTAACGCAGATGCGAGAACCCCGTTGCCCGCTAATGCGAATTCGTATATAATGGATACGCGCCGTGTCCATTTGGCACGGCGAAAACAAAAGATGGGAAGGGAAGCAAATGAATCGGATCAAAGAGGCGTTTCGCAGCGACACAAAATACAAATCGCTGCTGATTTCCATCCTGATCACGGGCCTCTCCTACGGACTGTACAAGGGTATGCTGGACAATTTCCTGGTGGAAGTCGTCCACATGGGTGAAATGGACCGCGGCCTGGTGGAGTTTTTCCGCGAACTGCCCGGCGTTCTGCTGGTGTTTATTTTGGCCGTGTTCTTTATGATGTCGGCCGAGACCATGTACAAAGCCGGCGCAGTCATCATGATGGTCGGCATGGCGATGCACGCCGTACTCCCGCCGAGCAAGGTCCTCATCACGCTGGCGATCTGCATGTATTCTCTGGGCGAACATATCCAGCTGGGCATGAAGAGCACGCTCACCATGAGTTATGCGAAAAACGACAGGGGCGGCGCTGCCCTCGGCGTGCAAAGCGCGGCCAGCCAGATCGGCACGCTTGCCGGGTATTTCGTCATCGTGCTCGTGTTTTCGCTGATCACGAAGAACCAGCCCTACACGCTGTTTTTCGCCATTGCCGCCGTGCTCGCGGCGGTCAGCGCGTTCTGCTCGCTGCGCCTCAAGGGCAATTCGCAGGCCGATGAAAGTAAGCGCCGCTTCTATTTCCACAAAAAGTACAATAAATACTACATGCTGGAAATGTTCTACGGCGCGCGCAAGCAGGTGTTCATCACCTTCGGCCCCTATGTGCTCATCCTCTTCTATGGCGCGAACGCGGCTACGATCAGCCTGCTTTTCGCCATTTCCGCCGTGGTCTGCTTCTTCGCTTCGCCCGTCGTGGGCCGCATTATCGATAAGCTCGGCTACAAGGTGGTCATGGTGGCCGATACGGTCATCCTCGTGTTCGTATGCCTTTGCTATGGCTTTGCACATCACATTTTCCCGCGCGATGTTGCGTTCATCGTCTGCTGCGTGAACTATGTGCTGGACGCGGTCATCTCTCTGGCCTCCATGGCCTCGAACGTGTATGTCAAGGATCTGTCTGACAATTCCGACGAGGTCAAGGCCACGATCTCCACGGGCGTGTCCATCAACCATGTCATTTCCGTGTTCATCGCGCTCTTTGGCGGCTGGATGTGGGAAAAGCTCGGCATCGAGACTCTGTTCATCGCTTCGGCCATTCTCGGCCTGTGCAACAGCGTCTATGCTGCGACGATCAAGGGCAGCGGAAAGGCGAAGAACATCAAAGCGGCCTGAGTTGTCTGTACATCCGAAAACAAAAAGCCCTGTCGGCCGACAGGGCTTTTTTCTATTGTTCCAGCAGCATGCACAGCGTTTCCGGGTCGTCCGCGTCCGTCAGTTCAAGGGCGTTCTGCACAGGGATGAGGCCGACTCGCTCAGGATACCGTTTGCACACATAGCCGCCTCCCTTTCCCTCGGGCAGAGCGCGCAGCTGCGGATAGGCCCACGCGGGGAACAGCACCGGGGAGCCCGGCTCGCCTGCAAAAGCCGCGCGCCAGATCTGCTCGGGCATGTTTGCCGCCGTGAGCGCAATGACTGCGATGGTCTCCCACCGCAAAAGGGGCTGGTCGCCCGCGCAGAACATGCACCGCTGCACATCGCCGATCGCCTCCAGACCCAGCCGCACGGTATCGGAACGCAGAGGCAAATCGTGCAGAGTGCATTCGATTCCTCGATCTTTGCACAGCGCGGCGACGTCTTCGTGCCGAGTCACAACCACGCGCCGTTCAAAGATTCCCTCCGTCGCATCCAGAACGCGGGCGATCATCGGCTGTCCGTGAAAATCTGCCATCAGCTTGTTTCCGCCGAACCGTTTACCCAGCCCGGAGGCCATGATCACGCAGCCGCACGAGCCGAACGGATCGTCCAGATCCACAACAAAGGCATCTTCCCTTGCGCGCAGTTCGTTTAAAAACGGCAGATCCTGCGCGCGCACCACGGCCGCCACGCGCTTTTTCGCCATCAGAGAGCGGACGGCGTTCGTGTATTCCGCGCAGCCGCATTCCAGATAGCCGATCTCGTCGAGCAGCACCCATTCGCTGTCCATCTTCGCGCAGCGATCCAGCGCAGGGACGCCAAGCTGCAGCCATCCTTCGGCGACCGGCGCCATTCTGTTTTCAGGCCCGGGCAGAGCAGGGTCGAATTTGCCGATCTGCGCCTGCGCGCCGGTAAGAAGTTCGCGCAGATACACAGCCTCTTTCGGCTGCGCATGTGTGACGATGCCGGGAAGGGGACGAGGAAACAGTGAGGCCAGAAGGGTGCTCTTACCGCACCTGCGGCTCCCTGTCAGGATCAGGTGCTTCTTCCCGCTGCTGCGCAAAGAATTCCAGATACAATCCGGCGTTAGCCTGTACACAGGCGTCCCGATAGGCTTCATATTTCTCCAGCCACTCCTTTCCCCTTGGCGTGAGCACGCTGCCGCCGCCGTCTTTTCCGCCAGTTGTGCGCATCGTCAGCGCAAAGCCGAGCGCGCGCTCCGCATTTTTCATGAGTTTGAGCGCTTTTGTGTACGCCATTTCCATTGAAAGCGCGGCCGCGCGCAGAGAGCCTGTGCTCTCGATGGCCCGAAGCAGCCTGCACGGTCCTTCGCCAAAAAACTTCTGACCGTCATCATCAAAAAAGGTGATCCTCGTTACTGCTTTCAAGGCGCATCCTCCTGTTCGTTCAGCATTACGATGTGCCTGCGCCCTGCGCGATCGACGCAGTTTGTCAGGCTCACCGGGCCGTACACGTTCCCGAGCAGCTCTTCCATTTTGGCCAATTTATCCTCTTTAGGCCGGATCGTTCCTGCGCTGCGGCCATCCTTGAGCAGCAGGAGCTCGTCGCAGTAGTTCAGCGCAAGGGAGGGGTCGTGCAGCGTTACGATCGCGCAGCGTCCGTCCTCCTGCAGCCAGCGGCGGATGACGCGCAGCATCCGGTAGCGGTAGCGGAAATCCAGCGCGCTTTCCGGCTCATC
>JAFQGN010000090.1 GCA_017398245.1 Clostridia bacterium
CAGCTGTTCGGCGATCGCATGATCGTTGCCAACGCTACCGGCTGTTCCTCCATCTACGGCGGTTCCGCCCCCACCTGCCCCTACACCACCAACAACGCTGGTCACGGCCCCGCCTGGGCGAACTCCCTGTTCGAGGACAACGCTGAGTTCGGCTTCGGCATGAACCTGGCTGTCCAGCAGCGCCGCGCTAAGCTGGCTGAGAACGTTGCGAAGATCGCTGAAGGCTCCCCGTGCGAAGAGACCAAGGCTGTTGCCAAGGAATGGCTCGACAACATGGAAGACGCCGAGATCTCCAAGACTGCCGGCCAGAAGCTGGTTTCCCTGATCGAAGGCAAGGATTGCCCGGTTTGCCAGGCTGTTGTTGCTGATAAGGACCTGCTGACCAAGAAGTCCGTTTGGATCTTCGGCGGCGACGGCTGGGCCTATGACATCGGCTACGGCGGACTTGACCACGTCCTCGCTCAGAACCAGGATGTCAACATCCTCGTTCTGGACACCGAAGTGTACTCCAACACCGGCGGCCAGGCCTCCAAGGCTTCCCCGACCGGCGCTGTTGCGAAGTTCGCTGCGGCCGGCAAGAGGACCAAGAAGAAGGATCTGGGCATGATGGCCATGAGCTATGGCTATGTCTACGTTGCTCAGGTCGCCATGGGCGCCGACCCGGCGCAGCTGCTCAAGGCTGTGAACGAGGCCGAAGCCTATCATGGCCCGTCCATCATCATCGCGTATGCCCCGTGCATCAACCACGGCATCAAGATGAATCAGGCTCAGGCCGAGATCAAGAAGGCCGTTGCGGCTGGCTACTGGCAGCTCTATCGCTTCAACCCCGAAGCCGAGGGCAACAAGCTGACCGTGGACTCCAAGGATCCGACCGAATCCTATCAGGACTTCATCAAGGGCGAAAACCGCTACGCTTCCCTCATCCGCCAGTTCCCGACTGCTGCTGCGCAGCTGTTCGAGCAGGCTGAGAAGGACGCCGCTGTCCGCCTCGAGTCCTACAAGAAGATGGCCGGCAAGTAATTGCATACCGCTTCACCGCCCCTGCCTCGTGCAGGGGCGGGTTCTCTAGGTATTGTTCGGGGAACCCTTTTCTTTTGAAAAAGAAAAGGGTTCCCCGAGCCCCTCCGAAAAGAAATCAATTAAAATGGATTCGTAACGTATACAAAACTCCATCCTCTTTCTTCTCATGCATGTGAGAATGCCGTCCTCTGCGTAAAATATATGCCCTCACTTGACTCCATGCGCGATTACTGGTATCCTATATAGTGGAAAGTTGGCTACACGGAGGATGAATTATGCTTAAAAAACTACTTGCGGCGCTGCTGGTGATCGCAATGCTGCCGCTGAGCGCGTTTGCGGCGCAGGCTGACGCCTATTCGCTGATCGAACTGGGCGCATACGGAAAAGAAGTGAAGGCCATTCAGCAGCGTTTGAAGGACCTGGGCTATCTTAGGGGCGATGTGGACGGCTCCTACTGGACGCAGACCAAACGCGCGATGATGGCGTTCCAGCAGACGAACTACATTCCGGTGACCGAAAAGTATATCGATGCGGACGCGCAGGCGTATCTGTTCTCGGATGCTGCGCAGCCGGCCCTCGAAACAGTGACGAAGCTGGGTGAAAAGAACGATAAAGTGGAACTGATGCAGCAGTGTCTGTACGAGTGGGGCTTCACCAGCGAGCTGCCTGACGGTACTTATGGCTCCGGCACCGCTGCGGCGCTCGCCGAGTTCCAGAGCACCATCTGGAGCCGCATCTGGGCCGAAAAGAACCCGGAGATCGGCTATGACGAATCCGGCTTTGTGGCGGACGGCAACAGCGTCGACACGTTCATCTACCAGTATTTCACGGACAAGAGCTACACCATTTACTACAACGACCTCGCTCTGGGCGACAAGGGCCCGGACGTGGGCCGCGTGCAGAACCTGCTGTACAAGTACAATTATCTCTGGCGCGAGCCGGACAACGCCTACGATTATTTCACGCAGGCGGCTGTGATCGCGTTCCAGAAGGCGCATGACCTGCCCGCTACCGGCATTGCCGATGAAGCGACGCAGAAGCGGCTGATGGAAAGCGACGTCGTTGTGTGCGAAAAGGTCTCCCTGCCCTATCGCCTTGTTGTCGACGTGGACCAGCAGAGGGTGTTTGCGTATGCATGGGACGGCGAGGGCTACACCTCTCTCGTGCGCGAAATGATCTGTTCCACCGGCACCGTCGAAACGCCGACTCCGCTGGGCGTCTATTCCGAAAAGACCGGCCCGCTGAATGTATGGCACAAATTCCGCGTGTACAACTGCTGGGCGCAGTACAGCTATGTTATCGAGGGCGGCATCCTGTTCCACTCGGTGCTGTATTACAACCGCGTGAACGAGGAGACAGGCGAAGAGACGCACGGCTATCTGGACAAGGCTTCTCTGGAAAACCTGGGTACGCGCCAGTCGCACGGCTGTGTGCGCCTGCAGGTGGAGGACGCCAAGTGGATCTACAACAATTGCCCGCGTAAGACCGAGGTGGAGGTCATTCAGCTGGTTCCCGACCCGGTCCTGCCCGAAGAAGAATAACCAATGGGGGACGCTCTGCGTTTTGCAGGGCGTTCCGTTTACCAAAAAACACGATCAGGAGGGGTTCAGACATGCTTCCGGAGACCATGAAGGCAGTGGTGGCCTATTCCAAGGACGATTATCGCTACACGACCGTGCCCACGCCGCGCGCGCAGGGCAAGGACATCATACTGAAGGTGGAGGCCTGCGGCGTTTGTGCGGGCGATATCAAGTGCCAGCAGGGCGGTTTCCGCTTCTGGGGCGGCGAGGGCAACCCCGCCTATGCAGAACCGCCGTTCATTCCGGGACACGAACTGCTCGGCTTTGTGGCCGAGATCGGCCCGGATTACGACGGCCCGTTCAAGGTGGGCGACAGGATCACGACGGAACAGATCGTTCCCTGCGGGGAATGCCGCTACTGCCGCGAGGGCAAATGGTGGCTTTGCGACCCGCACAATGTGTATGGCTTTAAGCATTTCCTGAACGGAGGCTTTGCCGAGTACGTGCGCCTGCCAGAGAACAGTATCAATTATGCCGTGCCTGCGGATATGCCGGTAGAGAAGGCAGTCCTGATCGAGCCGTTCGCCTGCGCGCTGCACGCTGTGGATCGTGCGCGGATCGAAGAGGGCGATATCGTCGCCGTTGCCGGTGCAGGTACGCTTGGCCTCGGTATGATCGCAGCGATGGCGCAGAAGGGCCATGGCAATGTACGCCCGAAGACCATCATCTCCATCGAGCCCGATCCCAAAAAGCGCGAACTGGCGCTGAATCTGGGCGCGGATATCGTTATGCCTGCATGGACGCAGGACGGCCTGCCGGATCTCATCGCCGAAATGACCGAGAATTGCGGCGTGGACGTGTATATCGACGCTTCCGGCCACACAGCTTCCATCTCTCAGGGCCTGCAGCTGATCAAAAAGGGCGGCAGGTTTGTGGAAATGTCGGTGTTCCCGGGCCCGGCAAATATCGATTGG
>JAFQGN010000091.1 GCA_017398245.1 Clostridia bacterium
GGCAACGCTTAACAGCATGGGCCAGCCTTACGTTATGATTTAGCGCTGTGATAAAAAGATAGCTTGCCCGGCCCAAGGCGGCGTTAGCCTTTGCCGGGCGTATCTGTTTTCGATAGAAATGACCAGCTCTATAATGAGGATTCTTAAGGGAATCATTCCCTTAAGCAGGGTGCGGGACAGCGTCCCGCCGTATCCCTCATGCTATCGAAAGCCCGGCCCACGCTGTAAGCGTTGCCGGGCGTATCCTTCTATAATAGAAATTACAACCCCATTATGAGGGGTCGCGGGGGAATCATTCCCCCTTCCGAGGGGATCGGGGGCGAGCAGCCCATGACGTCTTCTTTTTATCGGGGTGCTGCGCCTGATCCTGCGCGACGGGAAGAGCTTGAATTTTGTTCCGGGGCTGTTTTTAGCGGAAAACGGGGTTTGCAAAACTGCGCTTAAGTGGTCGATTTTGGCAGAAAACGGCACGAAAATGCATCGTGAAAAAGGCAGGTTTTCTCCCGAAACGGGACATTCGGGGCGATTTTTCGGGGTGTTCGGGGGTGTTCATGGCGTTTTTGCAATGGGCATGCGGAACGTTTGATGGGACATTCCGGGCGCGAGACCGGGGGTCCGAACGCCCGATTCGGATAGGGGGACAGACGGCAATATCGGGATGGTGTAAAGATATTTAACTTGACGGCATGGCCGGGCTATGGTATCATATATCCTGCATCGTGTGGAAAAGGCGATCGCACGGAAGGATGAGGAGCGATGGAAAAGCGGATACGCACAAATTTGCTCTTTGACCTGTACGGCGCGCTGATCACGGACAAGCGCAGCCAGGCGCTGCGGCTGTATCTGGAAGAGGATCTTTCCCTTTCGGAGATCGCCGAGGCCACGGGCGTTTCGCGCCAGGCCGTGCACGACGGCATCCTCCGCGCGGAAGCGAAGCTGGAGGAATACGAACGGGCGCTGGGCCTTCTCGAAAAGAGAGAAAGGCGCATGGCGGCTGTCGAGCGGGCGATAGAGGCCCTCGACGGCGGCGAGGCGGCCGAAGCGAGAAACATACTTTCCGCAATGCTGGAAAGCGACGAATAAACTAAGGGCAAAGGACGGTGTCGGGCAATGGCGTTTGAAGGACTTACCGAAAAACTTTCCCAGGCGTTCAAAAAGCTCGGCAGCCATGGAAAGCTTACCGAGGCGGACGTCAAGGTAGCGATGCGCGAGGTGCGCATGGCGCTTCTGGAAGCCGACGTGAACTACCTTGTGGTCAAGGACTTTGTCAAGAAGGTCTCCGAGCGCGCGGTGGGCACCGAGATCATGGAAAGCCTGCAGCCGGGCCAGCAGGTGATCAAGATCGTCAACGAAGAGCTGACGAACCTGATGGGCGGCGTGAACGCGAGGCTGACCTATTCCCCCAAGGCCCCGACGATCTACATGCTGTGCGGCCTGCAGGGCGCAGGTAAGACCACCATGGCGGCGAAGCTGGCCGGCATGATGATGAAACAGCAGAAAAAGCCCCTGCTGGTGGCCTGCGACGTGTACAGGCCGGCTGCCATCAAGCAGCTGCAGGTGGTGGGCGAGCAGATCGGCGCGGAGGTTTTTGAGCGCGGCCAGGGCAACCCGGTCGAGATCGCCAAAGAGGCCATCGAATACGCCAAGTACTACGGCCGCGATCCGGTCATCATCGATACCGCCGGCCGACTCCATATCGACGAGAACCTGATGCAGGAGCTGCGCGACGTGCGCGACACCGTGCGCCCGCAGGAGATCCTGCTGGTGGTCGACGCGATGACCGGTCAGGACGCGGTAAACGTTTCCGACACGTTCAACAAAGAGCTGGGCGTGGACGGCGTGATCCTCACCAAGCTCGACGGCGACACCCGCGGCGGCGCGGCCATTTCGGTCAAGGCCGTTACCGGAAAGCCGATCAAGTTCTGCGGCTCGGGCGAAAAGCTGACGGACATCGAGCCGTTCCATCCGGACCGCATGGCTTCCCGAATCCTCGGCATGGGCGACGTGCTGACGCTGATCGACAAGGCTGCCGAAGCCTTTGACGACAAGAGCGCCGAGGACATGGAAAAGAAGCTGCGCACGCAGCAGTTCGATCTGCAGGACTATCTTGAGCAGATGGATCAGCTCAAGAAGATGGGCGGGGTCAAAAACCTGCTGAAGATGATCCCCGGCGTGGCCGGCAAGATCAACGAGGACGAGATCGACGAGGACAAGATCCAGAAGGTGCAGGCCAAGAACAAGGCCATCATCCTTTCCATGACCCCCATGGAGAGAAAGCACCCGGACATCCTGAACGCTTCGCGCCGCAGGCGCATCGCTGCCGGCAGCGGCACCACGGTGCAGGAAGTGAACCTGCTGATCAAACAGTTCGACCAGGCCCGCCAGATGATGAAAATGGTGATGGGCCAGCAGGGCAAGAAGGGAAAGTTCCGCATGCCCTTTGGAAGAGGATTCCGCTAAGATAAGCGTTTTCCGATACATTTTGTTTGAACCACTTTAAGGGAGGAAAAATACCATGGTCAAGATTCGTCTTAAGAGGATGGGCATGAAGAAGGCCCCGTTCTATCGCATCGTCGTTTCCGACAGCCGCACCCCCCGCGACGGCCGCTTCATCGAGGAGATCGGCTATTACAACCCCGTTTCCGAGCCCGTTGAGCTGAAGGTGAACGAAGAGCGCGCCAAGTACTGGCTGTCTGTCGGCGCCCAGCCCACCGAGACCACCCGCAGCCTGCTGAACAAGGCTCTGAAGGCCGAGTGATGCTCGATATGGAACAGCTCGTCAATTACATCGCCAAGACCCTTGTGACCATGCCCGATCAGGTCGAAGTGAAGCGCACCGAGACCGAGCAGGCCGTCACGATCGAGCTGCACGTCGCGCCCGAGGATATGGGCAAGGTGATCGGCAAACAGGGCCGCATCGCCAAGTCGATCCGCACTCTGGTCAAGGCCGCCACGATCAAGGACGAAAAGCCTACCTTCGTGGAGATCCTGTAGGCAAAAGGCGCTTTCCTTCCCGGAAAGCGCTTTTTTTCACGATGGGGATGGGGATGTGGCGGGGAGGGACTTTCTTTTGAAAAAGAAAGACCCTCCCCGCACCCCACCCAAAGAAACCAATATCAGCAAGCTGATTTTGCGCGGCATAA
>JAFQGN010000092.1 GCA_017398245.1 Clostridia bacterium
CGGCCTTGCGCCCGTAATCACACAGCTGGAACGCCTCGGCGTAGCGCACGCGCGCGCCCTTCTCCTGCCCGTAGCGCGCGATCAGCTCCTGCCTGAAGCGTGCTGCCGTGCGCGCATAGCGAACGGCATACCCGCGGCCCGCAGCGAGAACCTGCTCGTCCGTGGTATCGGCGTTGATCTGCATGCCTTTGAGCCATTCGAACCGCTCGGCATCCCCCTCGGGCACGTTCTGATCGTACCCGCCGTTATAGGGCAGCCATTCGTACACCTGGCTCACGTTCAGATGCGCGATGCGCAGCTTCACATCGATCGCATCGTCCATATCAAGCACCACATCCGGCACGAACACAGGGTTCTTGAACGCGTCCTCGTAATACATCACCACCGGCATCCTGCGCAGCGCAGGCGCCTGCGGGCAGGTGTGCGGCACCGTTAGTAAGTACGTCGCGTCCTGCACCAGCTGGCCCGCGGCCCTGTGGTCCGGGTGATAATCGTTCAGCCGGTGCGAAATGATCACATCCGGCGCATATTCGCGAATGTAGGCGATCAGCCTCTCGCGCGTGGCAACATCAGGCACGAGCGCGCTGTCGCGCACATCCCAAACGTCGTACCGTATGCCAAGATACTCCGCTACCGCGGCCGATTCCTTCGCCCGCCGGGCGATCGTCTCCTCCGGCGACATAATATGGTGCCCGCCGCTGCCGTCCGTCAGGCTCAGAAAGCGGACTTCCCAGCCCTTTTGAACATATTTATGTGCAAGCCCTCCGCAGCGGAATTCGTTATCGTCCTGATGCGCGCCGACAGCCAGCAGTTTCATATACAGCACCTCCGCATTTTTCTTTTCCTGTATTTAACATAGTACCCCATCCGCCCCGGCGTGTCAATCCCGCCCAAATTTAACCGCTTCTGCCACAGAAACTTACCACGGGCCGTGTTGACAAACGCCCGCGCATTTTATACAATGCAATTGTGCTTTTGCATGACTGACGGATTTCGCGGATCACCGCGGGGAAGTGCAAAAGAGTGTGATGCCGACCGTCTGGGCAATTCAGTTTGAGCAAGAGCTGGATTGCCCTTTTTCATTTTTTTGCCTGATTCACAGTCGCGCAAAAGGGTATATAGTATTTGGGCAATACAGACCGCGACAGGAGGTTTTCATATATGGAACACAGCAATTGGACCGGCTTCAAAAGCGGCGCATGGCAGAATGAGATCAACGTTCGCGATTTTATCCAGACCAACTATACCGAATATACCGGCGACGGCTCCTTCCTGGCCGGCGCGACCGAGCGCACCAACTCCCTCATGAAAAAGGTGCAGAACCTTTTCGCGCTGGAAAGGCAGTACGGCGGCGTGCTCGATATCGACACGTCCACCTCTTCCCTCGTCACCGGCGCCTCCGCCGGCTATATCGACAAGCCCAACGAGATCATCGTCGGCCTGCAAACCAACCGCCCGCTCAAGAGGGGCGTGAACCCCTTCGGCGGCATGCGCATGGTCAAGCAGGCGTGCGAAGCCTACGGCTATAAGCTCAGTGAGCAGGTGGAAAACGAATTCCGCTACCGCACCACCCATAACGACGGCGTCTTCCGCGCCTATACCGATGAAATGCGCCTCGCCCGCCGCAGCCATGTCATCACCGGCCTGCCGGACGCCTACGGCCGCGGCCGCATCATCGGCGACTATCGCCGCGTTGCGCTCTACGGCGTGGATAAGCTCATCGCCGAAAAGAAAAAGGACAAGGCCGCTCTGGCCGAAGGCGCGTTCGATACCGAAACCACCCGCCTGAGCGAGGAGCTCTACCAGCAGATCAACTTCCTGGGCTACCTCAAGGATATCGCCCAGAAATACGGTTATGACATTTCCGAACCCGCCGCCAACGCCCGCGAGGCCATCCAGTGGACGTACTTCGCCTATCTCGCCGCCATCAAGGAGCAGAACGGCGCGGCCATGTCCCTCGGCCGCGTGAGCACCTTCTTCGATATTTATATCGAGCGCGATATCGCCAACGGCGTCCTCACCGAAGAGGGCGCGCAGGAGCTGATGGACGATTTCGTCATCAAGCTGCGCATGGCGCGCCACCTGCGCACTCCCGAATACAACGAGCTCTTCGGCGGCGACCCGATGTGGATCACCGAAGCTGTGGGCGGCATGGGTGAAGACGGCCGCACGCTCGTCTCCAGGAGCTCCTTCCGCATGCTCAATACCCTCTATACCCTCGGCTCCTCTCCCGAGCCGAACCTGACCGTGCTCTGGTCCAAGAACCTGCCCGAGGGCTTCAAAAAATACTGCGCGAAGGTCTCTGCCGATACGGACTCCATTCAGTACGAAAGCGACGACCTGATGCGCCCCATCTATGGCGACGACTACGCCATCGCCTGCTGCGTGAGCGCCATGAAGGTCGGCAAGCAGATGCAGTTCTTCGGCGCGCGCTGCAACCTGGCCAAGCTCATGCTCATCGCCATCAACGGCGGCTACGATACCACCAGCGGAATCCATATCGGCCCGCAGATGGAAGTCATGCAGGGCGAAAAGCTCGATTTCGACGCCGTCATGGCCCGCTATCAGACCTATATCGAGTGGCTGAGCCATCTGTACGTGAACACGATGAACATCATCCACTACATGCACGATAAATACGCCTACGCGAAGACGCAGATGGCCCTGCTCGATACCGACGTGCACCGCTTCATGGCCTTCGGCATCGCCGGCCTGTCCGTCGTGGCCGATTCCCTCTCCGCCATCAAGTTCGCCA
>JAFQGN010000093.1 GCA_017398245.1 Clostridia bacterium
ATCTGCGCCTCGACGGCCTCCTCGCCGCCTTCTTCCAGAAGGGAGGAGAGGGAGGTAAGCAGCTTTTCGCCCTTTTCGCTCTGCGCCTGCAGGCAGAGGCTGTCGGCGGTCATCCATGCGGCGACGTCGCCCTCGGGCTTGGCCGCATCGATGCCGAAGCTGCCGCAGAAGCAGGTTTCTTCCGGACGGGTGCAGGCGAGGGAGACGATGGTGCCGTGTTCGCGGCGGGTCTTGTAGAAGGTGTCGACCGGGTCGACCAGATAGACCTTATCGAGGATGGCGAAGGAGCGCACATCGCACGCGCGCACGCCGAAGACGACGAAATCTTCCGCTTCCTTGCGCTCGTCGATGACCTCGATCGTCTTGCCTTCAACGACAAAGGAGACGATATCTTCCGTCTGCGGGAAGAAGAAGTCCTTCGCGCTGCGCTCGGTATTGAGCTTGGTGGAGAGCTGGACGCCCTCCTGCCACGGCACGAAATGGCTCAGGCCCTTTGCATCATCGGCCGGCAGATACAGCTTCTGCTGCGCGGCGATGGCGGAAAACAGTTCGTTCAGTTTGCCGATCGGGAGCTTCATCATTATTCCGCACCCCTTTCATGCACGATAGAGGGCTCGGCGTCTTCCTGCGTGTAGTTGATCAGCGGGTTGCGCTCGTTGAGCGTTTCACCGGCCTGATATTCGCCGTAGAGCTCGTTGATATCCTTGATGAACTTGCGGTTGAGCAGGTGCAGCGGGATATGTTCCGGGCACACGCGGGAGCACTCGCCGCAATCGGTGCAGCGGCCGGCCACGTGGAAGGCGCGGATGATATGGAACATGTTCTCTTCGAAGGAATCGGACGGGGCCTTGTTTTCAAAGCCGGAATCCGGGTTGTCGAAGATGCACTTTTCGCAGGTGCAGGCGGGGCAGACGTTGCGGCACGCATTGCAGCGGATGCAGCGGCTCAGCTCGCCGCGCCAGAACTCGAAGCGCTCTTCGCTGGTCATGTTCTCAAGCTTTTCGACCATATCGAAGCGGTCGGTCTGCTCCACTTCGCCGTCCTCGCCGATGAGTTCATCGTAGGCCACGTGCTTTTTGCTCTTGCAGCTGATGCAGCGCTCGGCATAGACCTCGTACGCGGGGACTTTTTCCTCGCCGTAGACGGTATCGAACACCAGTTCGCCGCCCTCGGTCTTGACGGACTTGATGCCGGTGACGCCCTTGAGGCGCACCTTTTCGATATCGACCTTGCCGTAGCATTCGATGCCCACGATGTACACCTTTTCGCGGTCCATCTTGTGCTCGGCCATGAGCTGGTTGAAGGAGTAGGTATCGCAGGGCTTGAGGAAGACGAGGGTCTTGCCTTCCTTCTGCGCCTCTTTGATCAGGTATTTGGACAGGTTCGCGCCGCAGAACTCGTCGTAAACCATGTTTTCCCAAAGGTCGGCGGCGTCGGTGAAGACGTCCGGAGTCGGATCGTACATGAATTCACCTTTGCGCCATGCCAGAACGCGGGCGACCTGACCGCCGGTCAGAAGCTCGACCGCGCGCTTTTTCATCATTTCTTGCATCTCAGGTCCTCCAGTCGCTTGTTCTCGCCAAGCTCGGTAACGGTCTTGACGAAATCATTCATGGTTGCGGCAAACTTTGCGCCCTCGGCGGCAGAGACCCATTCCACACGGGTGCGGCCGCGCTCAATGCCAAGATAATCCAGCATGGAGAAGAGCAAAGTCATGCGGCGGCGGGCATAATAATTGCCGGAAGTATAGTGGCAATCGCCCGGGTGGCAGCCGCAGATGATCACGCCGTCGGCTCCCCTCTGGAACGCGCGCAGCACGAACAGGGGGTTCACGCGGCAGGAGCAGGGCACGCGGATGATCTTCACGTTTGCCGGATACTGCAGACGGTTGGTACCGGACAGGTCGGCGCCCGCATAGGAGCACCAGTTGCAGCAGAAGGCCACGATTTTGGGCTTGAATTCGTTGTTTACTTGCATATCGCGTCCACCTCCGCCAGAATCTGTTTCGTGCTGAAGCCCTTGAGATCCATCGCACCGGACGGACAGGTGACCGTGCAGGCGCCGCAGCCCTGGCAAACGCCCTCGTTCACCTGTGCCACGCGGCGGATCTTGGTGGTGCGGTCAGGCATGCGGAATTCTTTGTCCACATAAGTGATCGCGCCGTAGGGGCAGACCTTTTCGCACTGGCTGCAGCCGTTGCACATCAGTTCGTTGGAATGCGCAACGCAGGGGTTGCACACGAGGCTGTCCTTGCTCAGCAGGCCGATGACCTTGCTGGCGGCGGCGCCGGCCTGAGCGACGGTTTCGGGGATGTCCTTCGGGCCCTGGCACACGCCGGAGAGGAACACGCCGGCGGTCGGGCTTTCGACCGGGCGCAGCTTCGGGTGCGCTTCGGCGAAGAAATCGTTGGTGTCCATGCTGGCGGTCAGGATGGTGGCCAGAGGACGGGCGGTCTTATCGGGCTCGATGGCGGCGGCCAGAACGACCATGTCCGCATCGATATGCATCTGCGTGTTGTCGAGCAGATCGCTCGCCTGCACCTTCAGCTTGCCGTTTTCGGGCGTGACCTTGCCGACCATGCCCTTGACGTAATGCACGTTGTACTGCTCGACCGCGCGGCGATAGAACTCGTCAAAATTCTTGCCCGGGGTGCGTACGTCGATATAGAAGACGTACACTTCGGTATCCGGGTACTTTTCGCGGGTGAGCATGGCGTGCTTGGCGGTGTACATGCAGCAGATCTTGGAGCAATAGGGCTTGCCGCCCTTGTCGCTCTCGCCGCATTCGCGCGACCCCACGCACTGCACGAACACGATGGTGTGCGGATGGGTCTTATCGGAAGGACGAAGCAGAGTGCCTGCCGTGGGGCCGGCGGCGTTCATCAGGCGCTCGTATTCGAGGCTGGTCACGACGTCCGGGCTCTGGGTGTAGGCGTATTCATCGTACTTTTCGACGTTGATCGGGTTGAAGCCCGTCGCGGCGACGATCGCGCCGTATTCGACGTCGATGTATTTGTCCTTAGCCTTATAGTCGATCGCGCCGGCGGCGCAGATCTTGGAGCACAGGCCGCACTTGCCGGTCTTGAGCATGGTGCAGTAGTTCGGGTCGATGGTGGCGATCTTCGGAACCGCCTGAGCGAAGGGGATGTAGATGGCCCTGCGGTTGTCCATGCCCATGTTGAACTCGTTGGGCACGTTCTTCATGGGGCACTTTTCGGTGCACAGACCGCAGCCGGTGCACTTATTTTCATCGACATAGCGCGCCTTGCGCTTGATGGTGGCGGTGAAATTACCCACGAAGCCCTTCACGGCGGTGACTTCGCTGTAGGAATAGATGTGGATCTTCTCGTTCTGCGCCGCTTCGACCATCTTGGGGGTCAGGATGCAGGCCGCGCAGTCGAGCGTGGGGAAGGTCTTGTCGATCTGCGCCATTTTGCCGCCAATGGTGGGCTGCTTTTCGACGATATCGACTTCATAGCCCGCGTCGGCGATGTCCAGAGCGGTCTGGATACCGGCGATACCGCCGCCGATGACCAGAGCACGCTTGGTGACCGGCAGGCTGCCGGCGGTCAGCGGGGCGTTCAGGGTGACCTTGGCGACCGCGGCGCGCATCAGGATGATGGCCTTTTCGGTGCCTTCGGCCATGTCCTTGTGGATCCAGGAGCACTGCTCGCGGATGTTGGCCACTTCCACCATATAGGGGTTCAGGCCGGCCGCGGCAGCGGCCTTGCGGAACGTGTTTTCATGCATGCGCGGGGAGCAGGAGCAGACCACGACGCCGGTGAGGTGGTAATCGCGGATGGCATCCTTGACCAGGTTCTGGCCGGCTTCCGAGCACATGTACTGGTATTCGGCGGAGAAAACAACGCCCGGCTCTTTCTTCGCGGCCTCGGCGACCGCCTTTACGTCTACGGTAGCGGCAATGTTGCTTCCGCACCAGCAGACAAATACGCCAATTCTCTGCATTGCTTTTCTCCTTTACTTTTTGTATTTGCGCAGGGCTGCCATGAGCAGCTGCTGCGGGGTGTCGGGATCGAGCTTGGCGGGGATATCGTCCGCGGTCATGTGGTTGGCGTTCTGCTCGCGCTCGACCAGATTGCGCACGGCTTCCACAAGCTTGGCCGGCTCCACCTGCCTCGGGCAGCGCTCGATACAGGCAAAGCAGGTGAGGCATTTGAAGATGGACTTGCTCTGCATCAGCTTTTCGATCTGGCCGTTTTCGACCATGTAGACGAACTGGTGCGGATGGTATTCCATCTCATCGTAGGCGGGGCAGGTGCCGGAGCACTTGCCGCAGCGCATGCACTTGCGGGGTTCGACGCCGCTCATGCGCAGGATATCTTCGCGCGTATAGGTATGTTCGGACATATCACTGCGCCTCCTTTACGCCGAGCGCCTCGGCCAGAAGCTCCGTGAAATAGCGCACGGGAGTTTCGTTGGCGGGGGAGTTCTTGATGAGGTTGTACTGGCAGAGCGGGCAGGCGGTGATGATGATATCGGCCCCCTGCGCAGCGGCGTTGGCGGTGATGGCGCTTGCGCGCTTTTCGGCCTGCGCCTTGTCTTCCAGAGTGATATAGCTTCCGCAGCATTCGTTGCGGTTGGCCCAGATGACAGGCTCGCCGCCGATGGCGCGGATGAAATCTTCCATGATCTTCGGGTTTTCCGGGTCGTCCATCTGCATCACCTTGCCGGGACGCGGCAGCAGGCAGCCGTAGTACGCGCCGATCTTTACGCCCTTGAGCGGCTTGACGACGTGCTTTTTGATCTCCTCAAAGCCGATCTCGTCGCGCAGGACTTCCAGATAGTGGAGGACCCTGGCCTCGCCGTGGTACTCGCCCTCGTTCATGTAGTTATTCACGCGGGTGGCGATGTACTCGTTGGAGGACATATCGTTGTTGACCTGCTTGATCACATTGTGGCATGCGGCGCACAGGGTGACGAGGGGCATGTTCTGCTCGTGGGCGTATTTCAGCGCGCGCACGGAGGGCAGGCGGGTCGCGATCTCATCCTGAGAAAGCGGGTACGCGCCGCCGCAGCACTGCCACTCGGGCACTTCTGCGAGAGAGGCGCCCAGCTTTTCCAGAGAAAGCCTTGCGCACTCGTCCAGCGAAGCAGCCTTGTTCTTCAGCGTGCAGCCGGGAAAATAGCTGTAAGTCATATTCTTCCCTTCCTTTTTGGAATGGTGATCCGTTCTGCCGGATTCCTTGCCGAGCAACAGAACGGAGAGATTGCTGTAAAGGGCGGATCAGACCATCTGCTCCGGATGGAACACTTCGTCGAAGCGCTCGGCGGTCAGGAAGCCGAGCTCCACGCACGCTTCCTTGAGGGAGATGTTGTCCTTAAAGGCCTTCTTGGCAGTCTTGGCGGCGTTTTCATAGCCGATATAGGGGTTCAGCGCGGTGACCAGCATCAGGGAATTGTGCAGGTTGTGGTGCATCTTTTCCTTATTGGCCTTGATGCCCACGGCGCAGTTCAGATCGAACGAGACGATCGCTTCGGCCAGCAGGCGGCAGCTCTGCAGGAAGTTGTAGATGCACACCGGCATGAACACGTTCAGCTCGAAATTGCCCTGAGAGGCGGCCATGCTCACGGCCACGTCGTTGCCCATGACCTGCACGGCCACCATGGTGACGGCCTCGCACTGGGTGGGATTGACCTTGCCGGGCATGATCGAGCTGCCGGGCTCGTTTTCGGGAATGGTGATCTCGCCCAGGCCGCAGCGGGGGCCGGAGGCCAGCCAGCGCACGTCGTTGGCGATCTTCATCATGTCCG
>JAFQGN010000094.1 GCA_017398245.1 Clostridia bacterium
CCCTCCCGCGCCCTCCCCAAAGAAACCTGTTGGGAAGAGAAGTAGAAGTTCTGTCGATAAAGAGAGGCCCCTCGAAAGGATAATAACGATATCTTTTCGAGGGGCTTGTTTGTGTCGATAGAAAGATTACAGAATACCCCAAATGGTTTCTTTTCGGGGAGGGTGTGGGAACCCCCTTTTCTTTTGAAAAAGAAAAGGGGGTTCCCACATTGCGCTCAGCGTAAGCCTGAGCGCAGGAGCAGCATGATGCGGTCGAGCGCGGCTTCGTCGCGCCAGCGGCCGCTTTTCACGGCGAATTCGGCGTCCACGCACTCGTTGTAGGCGGCCTCGAGCGAATCCTGCTTCATTCGGCGCGCCTGTTCCATGAGCCGCTTCGCGCCGTAGCTGGTCACGCCGAGGGCGGATTGGATATCAGCCTGCGTCTTTTTTGCAAAGAGCAGCTCGCGCGCAAGGCAGAGCAGGCGCACCTGCCGCGTGATCATGTACAGGATGCGCACACGGTTTTCGCCCATCACGATCAGGCCCTTGAGCAGATTCTGTGCCTGCGCAAACCGACCCGCGGTGAGCGCGTCGATCATTTCGAACACGGTGCTTTCGGCGGTGGGCGTAACGAGCGAGCGCACGTCGTCGGCGGAGATCTCACTGCCCTTGCCGGTATAGGAGGCCAGCTTGCCGATTTCGCCCGCGAGGCGGGTAAGATCGCGCCCGGCGGCGAAGACGAGCGCATCGCAGGCATCGGGGCCGATGAGCGAGCCGTGTTCCTTTGCACGCGCGCGCAGCCATTTGGCGAGGGTGGCGTCGTCCAGCTGAGAAAACAGCACTTCGCTTTGCTTGAGCGCCTTTGTGCTCTTTTTTACGCCGTCGGCCTTTCCGCGGCAGTAGAAGACCAGAGTGCAGCTCTCCGGCGCGCCGGGCAGCCATTTGACGAAGCGGTCGGCATCGTCGGCTTCGCCCTTGGCTTTGCCGGACATGAGCGGCCCCCAGTCCTTGACCACGACCAAACGGCGATCGCACATCATGGGCAAGGTCTCGGCCGCTTCGATGACGCGATCGGCACTGACCGCGCCTTCTAATATGGTTTCGTTCAGCGCCTCGAGCCCGGCGGGCAGGATATCCCCGCGCAGACGCTCCAACGCGCTTTTTTTGATGTATTCCTCTTCGCCGTGAAACAGGTACACGCTTTTGTATTCGCCCCTGTCCCACGATGCGTACAGTTCTTTCCAGTCCATTTTAACCTCCACTTTCGCCGCTGAGGTACGATTCTATGGATGCGCCGCCCTGCGGCAGGATGCGCGCGGTGATATCGCCCCGCTGCGCGGTGGAATAGGCGGGGATGTCCAAAGCTTCCAGCCGCTGCACGACCTGAGGCGCGGGGTGCCCGTAGCCGTTGTTGGCCCCGGCGGAGATGATCGCCGCGCTGGGCGAGGCCGCGCGCAGAAGAAGCTCGCCCGAGGCAGTGCCGCTGCCGTGGTGCGAAAGCTTGAGCACGTCGCAATCGGGCACGGCGAAGGTGATATCATCATCGGCCAGATCGCCCGTCATCAGCGCGCTGCCCTCGCCGTATTCGATCAGCAGAACGAGAGAGGCGGCGTTGTCCTCCTTGGGAACATAGCCCTTGGGCGGATGCAGCACCGTGGCAGTCACGTCTTCCGAGAGGGGGATGGTATCGCCCGCGCAAAGGTAGCGCACTTGTACGCCCGCAAGCGCCTGTTCGATCTCCTCCGGTACGGCAAGCAGCGGCCAGCATTCGGGCAGATAGACCGTTTCGACCCGGCCGGCCTCGATCACATCGGCCGTGCGCAGCGCGTGGTCGTCGTCCGGGTGGGTCAGGAACAGGGCCTCGAGCCGGATGGCCTTGGAGGAGAGCCTGTCTGCTGCGGAAAGGTTTTTGCCCGTATCGACCATGTAGCAGGAGCCCTGCGCGTTGATGAGCGCGCTGTCGCCCTGATCCACATCGATAAAGGTGATGCTCAGGCCCGCTTCGTTCAAGACGGGCGCGGCTGCCCACGCCGAGGACAGCGCGGCGACCAGCGCGAGCGAGCATACGCCTACGGCCTTCAGGCGCATGGCCGCGCGCCTGCGCAGGCGGTCCAGCGGAGTCTGCGCGCTGCAGATGAGCGCGATGAGCACATACACGGTCATAAAGCCCCACGGCATTTGCGCGACGGGCACGCGCAGCGCGTCCGGCAGAGAGCCGAACCAGAGGGCTGTGCGCCCGAGCAGCGCAAGGCCCCATTCGCAAGCGGCCGAGACCGGCGCGGCGACGAGGGAGAGAAGCAGCACGGGCATGAGCACGGTCGTGAGCGGGATAGCGACGATATTGGCCAGCAGAGACCAGAGCGTGAGCGTGCCGAACAGGCCCGCTGCGATGGGCAAGGTGCCGACGATCGCGCCAAGCGAGGATACGACGGTCATCACCGGCGCCCACAGGGCCTTGCGCAGCTGCGTTCTGAGCATGAACGCGGGCGTGAGAGCCGAGGCGAGCACGGGCGAGATCATGCAGATGCCAAGCATCGCGCCGAAGGAGAGCTGGAAGCCGGCATCGAACAGAGAAAGCGGCCTTGCCCAGCACAACAGCAAGAATGCGACCGAGAGCCCGGTCAGCTTGTCGGAAGGCCGGCTGAGCAGCGGCGCGGCGTTGAGCAGGGCAAAGCAGATCACCGCGCGCAGGATGGAAGCGGGGAAACCCGTCAGCGCGGCATAGAGGAACAATGCCGGCAGCACGGTCCAATAGGCGGCTTTTCGCGAAAGGCGGCACACATGCCTGAGGAACAGGCGCAGCGCTTCGGCCAGAATGGACACGTGCAGGCCGCTCACGGCCAGCAGATGCACGATGCCCGCATCGGTAAAGGCGGCGTATTCTTCGTCTGTCAGCATGGATTTATCGCCCAGAAGCAGCGCCTGCGCAAGCGCGCTCTGCTGCGGGTAAAGGGCCTCCAGCCGCGCGCTGATCGTTTCGCGCAGCAGCATAACGGAGCGCATGGGGGAAGGCGCGCCCGGCGTGCAGACGAGCTGATCTGTGCCGGTGCTGCCGGACAGCGCGATGCCGCTTCGCCAGTAGTACCCGGCGGTGTCGTGGTCGCCCTCGCCGGTGGCTCCGCGCGCTGAGGAGAGGTTCGCCTCCGTTTCGATGCGGTCGCCGTAGAAAACTTTGGGCGGCTGCTGATCG
>JAFQGN010000095.1 GCA_017398245.1 Clostridia bacterium
CGGCAGATCGGGCGCTTACAGAGCGGCCCATTCGTCCTTTGTGATCGCGTAGACGTCCATCGGGCCGTGGAACTCATCCACGTAAGAATCCACCTGCCTGCAGCCGTAGGCAAGCGCCGTTTTGGCGGAGGGCAGGTTTGCATGCTTCATATAGGAATGGAGCACGCGGAAGGGGGTGTTGCGGAACGCCCAGTCCCGCACGGCAATGGCCGCTTCCTTCGCATAGCCCTTTTTCTGCTGATCCGCGCGGATATGGTAGCCGATCTCAGGCTTGATTGCACCGTGGATCGGCTGCATGGTCAGCCCGCAATCGCCGATCAGCTCTCCGCTGTCTTTCAGGCAGACCGCCCACAGGCCGAAGCCGAATACGCGGTACCGTTCCCTGTTCCGCCCGATCCAGCCGCGGACGCGCTCTGCATCGAAGGCCTGAGGGTAATAGATCATGATATCCGGGTCGCCAAGAACGCGCAGCAGGGCGTCCTGATCGTCCTCTGTCAGCTCCCGCAGAATCAGTCGCTCGGTCTCGAGAGTCATTTTCCTTTGCTCCTTTGCTCTTCTGTATAAAGCAGACGCAGCGATGGAAGCCGCTGCGTCTGGTACATATGAGGGGATCAAAGATCGCAGGCGACCATATCTTCCCATGTCTCGCGGCGCACGCCCAGGCGGCTTTCGCCGTTGTTGAGGATGACGATGGGCGGGCGGCACACGCGGTTGTAATTGGACGCCATGGAATAATTGTACGCGCCGGTGGTGAGCACGGCGATGATATCGCCGGTCTCTACCTTGGGCAGGTTCACGTTTTCCTGAATGAGCGCGCCGGATTCGCAGCAGCGGCCGGAAACGGTGATGGGGCCCTCGGGCGCGGCGAGAGCCTTGTTGGCCACGACCACGGTATAGGAAGAGCCGTAGAGCGCGTAGCGCGGGTTGTCGCTCATGCCGCCGTCGACCACCACATAAGAGCGGTAGCCGTCGATGGTCTTTATGGGGCCTGCGGTGTAGAGCGTGATGCAGGCGTCGGCCACGATGGAGCGGCCGGGCTCCATATGCACGGCGGGCAGGGGCATGTCGTGCTGAGCGCAGATCTTCTTGAGCTCATCAGCCACAAGGCCGATGCAGGCGGGGATGTCCACCCTCGGGTCGCTCTCGACATAGGGCACGCCGAAGCCGCCGCCGAGATTCAGCACGGCGGGAGCATAGCCGAATGCATCGCGGATCTCGGCCGCAAAGGCCATCATGATATGCGCGGCGTCGATAAAGGGCACCTGATCGAAGATCTGGGAGCCGATATGGCAGTGGTAGCCTTCGATTTTGATGTTCGCCGTACGCAGGGCTTCGGCCACGAAGGCTTTGGCCTGACCGGTCTCGATGGCCATGCCGAACTGGCAGTCGATCTTGCCGGTGTTCACGGCGGCGAAGGTGTGCGGATCGATGCCGGGGGTGAGGCGCAGGAGCACCTTCTGCACTGTGCCCATTTCGCCGGCGATTGCGCTCACGCGCTGCAGCTCGGTCGGGTTATCGACAATGAACAGGCCGACGCCCTTTTCGATGCCCATGCGGATCTCGGCGGGGGTCTTGTTCGTGCCGTGGAAGCAGATGTGTTCGGCCGGGAAGCCCGCGGAGAGCGCCGTGAGCATTTCGCCGCAGGAGACGACGTCCGCGCCGAAATCTTCGCTGTTCAGAATGGGGTAGAGCCCCTTGAAGCACAGGGCCTTGGAGGCGTAATGCGGGCGGGAGCCTTCGGGAAAATGCTTGCGGAAGGCCTGCGTGTATTTACGGCAGTTTTCGCGCACGCGCTGTTCGTCCAGAATATAGGCGGGCGTGCCGTATTGTTCGGCGAGCTCGACGGTATCCTGCCCGGCGATGGTGAGATGGCCTTTTTCGTTTACGGAAAGGTTTTCGTACAGCATTGGTATCGTTCCCCTTTGATGCAAAGGTCAGGGCCTGCTTTGGCGGCCATGACGGCAGATTATTGCGAGTATACCGCCTATGCGCGTGCGCTGTCAATCGCGCGCGGGTAAAGCCTTGCGGCTGGGGGGACATCGAGGCAGGTTACGCTGGGGCTCTGCCCCAGACCCCGGCAGGGACTCTGTCCCTGCACCCTGCTTAAGGGAATGATTCCCTTAAGAATCCTCAATTAGGGGGATAAAAACAACGACGGCATGACTCTCTTTTTGCAGGCATGCTATCGTTGTACTTCCTGTCATTTTGATCAAGAGGCCGGCAACGCTTGCAGCGTGGGCCGGCCTCTTCTATATTATGTAAGATATTCTAACCCCTTATTGAGGGTTCCAAGGGGAATCATTCCCCTTGGCAGGGTTTTAGGGGCAGCGCCCCACCGTATCCCGTTACGGGCGCTTGGCGACGGAATCGCAATAGATGCAGCGATAGACCTGCTTTTCCGAATCGGTCAGGCGGAACTCATGGCGCAGCTCCTGCTCGGTAGAGGTGATGCAGCGCGGGTTGCGGCACTTGATGACGTCCACCACGCGCTCGGGCAGAGTGAGGCGCTCGCGCTTGACGAGCTTGCCGTCGCGGATGATGTTTACGGTGATGCCGGGATCGATATAGCCCAGCACGGTCATGTCCAGATCGATCACTTCGCCGATTTTGACGATGTCCTTTTTGCCCATTTTCACGCTGTCGGCGTTTTTGATCATAGCCACGGTGCATTCGCGGTCTTCCAGGCCGAGGATGCGCATGATCTCCATGCCGCGGCCTGCGGTGATATGATCGATGACGATGCCGTCGCGGATCTGTCCGATGATCATTGTACGTTCACCCCCAGAAGATTCATGATCAGCGCCATGCGCATATACTTTCCGCAGAGCACCTGCTTGAAATAGCAGGCGCGCGGGTCCTTATCCACCGCCACGGAGATCTCGTTCACGCGGGGCAGCGGATGCAGAACGCACATATCTTCCTTGGCCATGGCCATCTTTTCCGGCGTGAGAATGTAGGTGTCCTTCAGGCGGATATAATCGGCCTCGTTGAAGAAGCGTTCCTGCTGCACGCGGGTCATATACAGGATGTCCAGCTTGCCGATGTTCTCTTCCAGGCTGGTCACTTCGGTATAGGAAACACCGCGGTCTTCCATATAATCGGAAACGACATAGCGCGGCAGCTTGAGCTCTTCCGGGCTGATGCACACGAACTTCAC
>JAFQGN010000096.1 GCA_017398245.1 Clostridia bacterium
CATATGCGGGGCGGAGAGGGCATGATCGGACATGCCGACCATGGAAAGCGCCTCGGCCACGCGCTCGCGGATCTTTTTGGGTTCCACGCCCATGTTTTCCAGCCCGAAGGCTACGTCCTCTTCTACGACAGTAGAAACGATCTGGTTGTCCGGGTTCTGGAAGACCATGCCGCAGTGGGAGCGCACGTCCCATGCGTTGTCGGGAACGGTGGCGTCGATGCCGCAGACGCTGACGCGGCCGTCCTGCGCGCAGTACAGGCCGTTGAGCATTTTTGCAAGGGTGGATTTGCCGCTGCCGTTGCGGCCGAGTACGGCCACAAGCGCGCCCTTGGGCACCGTGAGCGACGCGCCGTTTACAGCGGCGATTTCGCTTTCAGGATAGGAATACACCGCGTTTTCGACTGTGACGGCCGAATGCTGTTTCAACTGCATGCCGCGGCCTCCTTTTCGGTTTGTTTCGTTTGTTTGGTTTCATTATGCATGATTTGCCGTATACAGTTTAGTACCCGGGTGTTAAATTGGCAAGCGATATGCCTGCGGGCGGGAATTACCGTTGTGTAAATATACATCCTTCGGGCTGTACAGAACGGGAAAAATGTGCTATACTCTTGCTTGGGCTGGATTTTGCCGCGCGGGACAAATTGCGCCCGGTTACGGAGGTACTGCAATGCATGAGAGCACGTTTCGCCTACTGGAGAGCCTTGCGCCGGCGCAGCTGAACGAGATCTGCCTGCGCGCGATGGTGCTCGAACGCGTGTGCGCGCTGGAACCGGTGGGCAGAAGGGCTCTGGCCCAGAGGCTGAAGATGCGCGAGAGGGAAGTGCGTGCCGTTTGCGAATCGCTGCGCGAGGACGGGCTGCTGGAAATGTCCGCCGCGGGCATGAGCATTACGGAAAAGGCGCGGCCGCTCATTGAAGAGGCGAGGTCTATCAGCCGCACGAGGCTCGGCACGGCCACTTTGGAGACGCAGCTGGAACATTTGCTGGACGTCGGGCGCGTGCGCATTGCCCCGGAAGGGGAGATTGCGCAGGTTGGCCGCATTGCGGCGCAGCATATCCGCTCGATATTGAAAAACGGTTCGATCCTGGCCGTATCCGGCGGAGAGACGATGCGCTCGGTAGCCGAGGCGATCGCCCCCGGAACGCATACGGACGTGCTGGTGCTCCCGGCGCGGGGCGGGTTCGGCGAAAAGGTGGAAGTGCAGGCGGACGCGCTGGCGGAAGAGTTTGCCAACCGCCTGGGCGGCAGGCACCGCCTACTGCACATGCCGGACGGGCTCCCGGCCGACATGCTGCGCGAATTTGTGAAGATCGAGAGCGTTTCGCAGACGCTGGACGATCTGCGCCATACCGATATTCTGCTGTACGGCGTGGCCGGTGTGGAAAAGATCGCTGCGGAGCGGCAGATGCACCCGCAGCGCGAAATGGAGCTGACCGGCGCGGGCGCGAAGGCGTTCGTTCTGGGCAGCTGGTATGACGGGCACGGCAGACAGATCGAAGGTTACGATGAGGGCCTTGTGGGCGGATGGGATTTCAACGCCATTCCGCATGTTGTCGCGGTGGCGTGCGGCGTTGCGAAGGCTGCGGCCGTGATCGCTGTGGCAAAGCACCATGCGCACGAACTGCTGGTTGTCGACGAGGCCTGCGCAAGGGCGATGCTGGAGATCCTGCGCGCCGATCAGGTCGAATAAATTCCGCTGTTTTCTGCATAAAAGCAGGAAAATGGGCGGAAGACGACGAAAACTATCGAATGGGCCGAATAATTTACAATTTATCCACAAATCTGTTTCCCCGACGCATGGCGCGTTATGATACAATCTTTTTAGGTAATCTTGGAAGGAGTGTATGACCAATGAACAAGAAGACTGTTAAGGACATCGAGGTTCAGGGCAAGAAAGTTCTTGTGCGCTGCGACTTCAACGTGCCGCTGGATAAGGAAACCGGCGCGATCACCGACGAGACCCGCATCCAGGCCGCTCTGCCGACCATCAAGTACCTGCTTGAGAACGGCGCTGCCGTCGTGCTGTGCTCTCACCTGGGCCGTCCGAAGGGCGAGTTCAACAAGAAGTACTCTCTGGCTCCGGTCGCCAAGCGCCTGAGCGAGCTGCTGGGCTTCGAAGTGAAGCTGGCTGAAGACGTCATCGGCCCGAGCGCCAAGGCTCTGGCTGCCGAAGTCGAGTGCGGCAAGGCCGTCATGATCGAAAACGTCCGCTTCCACAAGGAAGAGGAAGGCAACGATCCGGAGTTCGCCAAGGAACTGGCTTCCATGGCCGAGATCTATGTCTCCGATGCGTTCGGCACCGTGCACCGCGCCCATGCTTCCACCGCCGGCGTTGCCGCCTATCTGCCCGCCGTTGCCGGCTTCCTGATCGGCAAGGAGCTGGACTTCCTGGGCAATGCTGTTGAAAACCCGCAGCGTCCCTTCGTCGCCATCCTGGGCGGCGCCAAGGTCAAGGACAAGATCGGCGTCATCACCAACCTGCTGGAAAAGGTTGACACTTTGATCATCGGCGGCGGCATGGCCTACACCTTCTCCAAGGCCATGGGCGGCGAGATCGGCAACTCCCTGCTGGACGAAGAGCGCATCGAGCTGGCTAAGGAAATGATGAAGAAGGCCGAGGAGAAGGGCGTTAAGCTCCTCCTGCCCGTTGACAATGTTTGC
>JAFQGN010000097.1 GCA_017398245.1 Clostridia bacterium
ACCCTTAAGCAGGGGATCCAAGGGGACAGAGTCCCCTTGGCGGGGTGTCCAGAGGGGCAGCGCCCCTTTGGCGTACCTTATCAGTATAAAGGATGGTTGAAAAATGCGCAACATCGATATGGGCATTGCGAGAAAATGGGCCGAAGAGCTGCAGAGCATGGCGCTCGAAGAGGGCGACCGCGCCATCGACGCCACCATGGGCAACGGCTACGATACCCTGCGCCTGTGCCGCCTCGTGGGCAAAACGGGCAAGGTTTACGCCTTCGACGTTCAGAGCGAGGCCATCGAAAGCACGCGCTCCCGTCTGGAAGAAGCCGGCGAAGCCGATCAGGCCGAGCTCATCCTCTCCGGCCATCAGAACGTAAAGCAGTTTGTGCAGGAAAAGGTGCATATGGCCGTGTTCAACCTCGGCTGGCTGCCCGGCGTGGAACACGCCATCCGCACCCGCAGCCAGACCACGCTGCAGGCCGTGGCCGCCTGTCTGGAACTGCTCGTCCCCGGCGGGCTGATGACCATCTGCATCTACCCCGGGCACGAGGAGGGCAAAGAGGAACTCAGCGACCTTCTGCATTGGGCTGAAGGGCTCGATCCGCTGCAGTACGATTGCACCGTGCGCCGCTATCTCAACCAGCCGCTCGATCCGCCGGTGCTCATCGCCGTGAAAAAGGCCGAAAAGCCCCGCAAACCGCGCAAGTATTGATCCATTCGCGAATAAATTACGAACATACGCCCGCTGAACGACCGTTCGGCGGGCTTTTTTTTGTGTTCAAGCCCGTTCTGTGCCCCGCCCGCCGCGCATACATTGCAAAGACCGAAATCGGGAAGCGAGGTGCGGCTTATGGCGCTGGAAGTAAAGCGGCAGACGATAGAAACGCAGAGGACCATCGGCGATCCCTACGTGCAGATCCCCGTGCGGGCCGAGGCGATCGTGCCCGGCGCGGGGCGCGAACGGGTGAACGTGCTGATGGACGAGGCGCGGCTGAGCATCGGCAATGTGGATGTGCAGACCGACCGCGTGGTGGCCGACGGCACGGTATCCATGCAGGCGCTCTACCGCCTGGGAGAGGACGGCGAGATCTCGGCCCTGGAGGCGAGCGCGCCGCTGAGCAGAGCGGTCGATCTGCCCGGCGCGGCCGAGGGCATGTCCTGCCTGTATACGGGCACGGTCGAGCATGTGGAAACGGGCTACGAAAACGGACACATCGTGTTCCATGCGGTCGTCGGCCTGCGCCTGAAGGTGCTGGATCTGCAAAAGGAAGAGATCGCCACCGCGCTGGAGGGCGAGGAGGGCATAGAACAGAAAACGCAGGAGCTGACCAGCCTGAAACTGAGCGCGGAAAGCAGCGCGCAGGCCCTGCTGGAGGGCGACGCGCGCATGCCGCCCGTGCTGGACGCCCGCACCGCGCTGATGGATTGGGGCAGCGTGCGGCTGGACGATGTCAGCGCAGATCTGGGCGGCATCCGCGTCAGCGGCTCGGTGCAGGCGGAAGCGCTCATCGGCAGCGGGGTGCCGGGCCGGCCCGTCGCGCTGGTCAAATATTCCCTGCCCTTCAAACAGCTGGTAGATCTGCCGGAATGGCTGTGCAAAAATGTGGAAGCCCGCGCGCAGCTGAGCAGCCTGAACGCGCAGCTTCGGCAGGCGGAGGACGGCGGCACGAACCTGCATTTTGACGCGCAGGTGGATATCGCCGTGCAGGCCATGGGCGAAGACAGCGTAACCGTTCTTGCCGACGCCTACGGGGTCGGCCCGGTGGATATCGCCTGCGAATACGATCCGCTCACCTTCTGCAGCGCGTCCGCGCCTGTTTCGCACCGGGATACCGTGCGCGCGAACCTGCTCCTGCCCGAAGGCGCGCCCTCGGTGGGCACCATCGTGGCCGTTCGCGCGCGCCCGCAGATCGGCTCTGTTGAGCCCGCCGGGGCCGGGGCCGAGATCTCCGGCGTGCTGGAAACGCGCGCGCTGTACCTTGCTTCGGGAAGCGGCGCCCTCTGCAGCGTGAAGGACGATCTGCCCTTCACCATCTCCTGCCCGTTCCTGATCGGCGAGACGGACGATATCGAGCTGGAAGTGGAAAGCGCGGACGCCTCCGCCCTGATGAGCGACCGCATGGAGGTCAGCTGCGCGCTGCGGCTGAGCGGAACGCACAGGGAAGAGGAAACGGTGCGCAAAGTCGCCTCCGCGCAGGCCGTTCCGGCACAGAAAAAGCCGTTTTCCGTGGTGCTGTACTGGCCTTCGCAGGAGGAGAGCCTGTGGGAGATCGGCCGGCGGTACCGCGTGCCGGAGGAACGCCTGGCCGCGTTCAATGCAAACCGCACCGCCGCCGAGCCGCTGGTCGTTCGCGGCTGAGAGCAGAACGGGCCTTGCCTATTAGCAAAACGGACATAAAAAAGCGGGGCAGACCCGAAGGTCTGCCCCCTGCTGTCTGTTCAGCGGCGCCGTCTTTTCTGATTGTATATGCCAAGTACGAAAAAGCACACGCCGATCGCGCAGTAGATCACGTTTTTGTCCACTGCCGCCGCGATCA
>JAFQGN010000098.1 GCA_017398245.1 Clostridia bacterium
AGCGTGCTCCTGCGCGCCGGATATACCTCCGGCAAAGTCGTTCTGAAGGCCGAAAGCGAAGGCCTCGCCGCGGCGCAGATCGAGCTGGAAACCGCCCCGGACGCCCTTGCGCAGCTGCCCGGCCCAGCCTTTGAACAGCTTTCTGAAAAGCCGGTCTACGCGGCCGATGCCAAGGAACGCTATTCTCCGCCGCAGTCGCTCAAGCTGGAGGGCTGGTTCAACTTGGATCTGGGCCGCAATAAGCCCTGCACGGCCTCTTCCACCAGGCCCGATACCGATCCGAACAACGTCAACCAGGGCGAGATCCGCCAGCCCTGGGTGGCCGCCGATAAGAGCCTGCCGCAGTGGTGGCAGGTGGACATGCAGGAGCAGCGCAGGGTCTCCGGCATGTCCGTAAAGTGGCTCAACGACGGCCTGTGGTACGATTTCAGCATCCTCGCCTCGCAGGATGGCGAGACGTGGACAAATATCATTGATGAACGCGCCTCCGGCCAGAGCGTCGCGCCCGTCCGCTTCCCGCAGCCGGTGGATACGCGTTTCCTGCGCATTCTCGTCACCGGCGTGACCGGCGGCGAACCCGCAGGCCTCCTGCTGGTAGAAGTACACGGCGACACGCACCGCCATTGATGAGAAATTCCTGTGGAGCCTTTCTTTCGGGAAGGGCTCCACAGGCCGATGCTGAAAAAACCACGCGCCGACCTGCGCACTGCAAAAAAGGGATCTACAGGCTGATGCTGAAATAGCCTCGCGTCTGCCTGTATATCGTAGATAGAGTTCCGCAGGCCCAATTCGCTAAAACGCCTATGCAGGCCGGAACAGTGCGACATTATGAACAAAGCGGCTTTCTTTTGCAAAAAGACCGTCCCATGCGGCCCCTTTGCAAAGGAAAACCGGGAGGGATACAGCATGCAAGAGATCATCATTCGCGGCGGCACGCTCATCGATGGCACGGGCGCGCCTGCTATCCGCGCAGATATCGCTGTGCACAACGGCCTCATCAGCGCGATCGGCGATCTTTCCGCCCAGCGCGCGCAAACGGAGCTGGACGCCACCGGCCTTGTCGTCGCGCCGGGCTTTATCGATGCGCACGCCCATTCCGATACCTCGTTCCTGCGCGATACCTCCTGCGCGTCCAAACTCTATCAGGGCGTGACTACAGAGGTGACCGGCCAGTGCGGCTCGAGCCCGTTCCCTGCGCTCCCGGATAAGCGGGAAAAGGAGGACGACGGGCATTGGAGCTGCCTCTCCTTTGCCGAATTTTTGCGCCGCTTTGCGCTGGAAAACCGCGCTATGGCGACCAACCAGGCCATCTTGGTGGGCCACGGCAGCCTGCGCGCGGGCGTGATCGGCTACGATGACCGCGAAGCGACCGAAGCAGAGCTTTCCCAAATGAAAGAACTCCTCCGGCGTGATCTGGAGACCGGCGCGTGGGGCATGTCGCTGGGGCTGGAGTATTCGCCCGGCTTTTTCGCCTCGCAGCACGAGCTGCAGCAGCTCGGCGCGGTCGTCGCGCAGTACGACGGCCTCATCCCCTGCCATATGCGCAGCGAAGGCCTGCATATCCATGAAGCCATCGAAGAACTGCTCAGCGTTGGTCGCCATTCCGGCGCGAAAGTCCATATTTCCCATCTGAAGATCGACAACTTCCGCGTCCACGGCACAGCGGCAGAGGTTTGGCGGCAGATCGAAAACGCCCG
This sequence comes from Clostridia bacterium, assembly GCA_017398245.1. The sequence continues at coordinate 1,698 of JAFQGN010000098.1, forward strand.
AAACAGCGGCGTTCGCGTGAGCGCGGACATGTACCCGTTCACCGCCTCGTGGACGAACCTGACCATCCGCTGCCCCAAATGGAGCCAGGAGGGCGGCGAGGAGGCCGTGTGTGCGCATTTACAGGGCCCGCGCAGGCAGGAGATCATCGAGGGCATCCGCGCGCATTATTTCAATGCCGAGCGCGCCGAGACCTGCCTCTTCAGCGACGACGACGGCCTTTGGCCCGAGATCGTCGGAAAGACATTGCGCTTTGTGGCGGAGGAGCTTCTGCATACCGACGATTACGCCGAAGCCGCCGCAAAGGTGATCGAGCGCACAAAGGGCCGCGCCTGCTGCGTGTTCTTCGTCATGAGCGAGCAGGACATGATCCACTTTCTCCGGCAGGATGTCGGCATCGGCTCGGACGGCTATGCGCTCTCCGGCGATCCGCAGAAGGTCGGCTACAAGCCGCACCCGCGCTCCTATGCCGCTTTGGCCGAATTCTTCCGCATCGCGCGGGAAAAGAAGATCTGCACGCTGGCGGAAGCGGTGCGCCGGGTCACCGGCAAGGCAGCCGATATGCTCGGCATGACGGATCGCGGTCGCCTTGCGCCCGGGCTTGCGGCGGATATCACCGTGTTCGATCCGGCTGTCATCGCGCCGAGAGCTACATATTTTGAACCCGTTCAGCTTGCGCAGGGCGTGCGGCATGTGCTCGTCAACGGGCAACTCGCGCTTCAGGACGGCGAGCAGACCGCCCTGCGCGCAGGAAAATTCCTGCTTAAAGGCAAGTGAACAAAACGGAGACGAGCGATATGAACGCAAGGCCGGGCGAAAAACTCTGCACCGGCCTGTGCGCGCCGCGATGATTTGCGAACCTATTACGCCTGTGTACGCGCGGCCGTCCGGTATTGGAATCTATAATTTCAGAAACGTACCCGCCCGCCCTTTGCGGCGAAATATAGCCCGGCCTGCGCGCGAGAGCGCGTTCCCGTTGGCGCAGTTTGATTGGAGGAAACAGTAATGCGCAAGATCAAGATCGCGCAGATCGGCATGAATACCCTCAGCCATTGCGGGCAGATCCACAAAAGCCTTGCGAAGCAGAGCGATATTTTTGAATTTGCCGGCATCTGCCTTCCCGAAAACGAGCAGGAACGCCTGCCGCACCGCATGGCCGAGCTGCAGGCATACCCGCGCCTCACGCTCGAGCAGATCCTTACCGACCCTTCCATAGAAGCCGTCGCCGTCGAAACCGAGGAAGTTTTCTGCACAAAATATGCGCTCCTCGCTGCCGAGCACGGCAAGCATATCCATATGGAAAAGCCCGGCGGGCGAGAGCTTGCCGATTTTGAACGCCTCGTCGATACTGTCAAGCGCAGCGGCAAGGTGTTCCACACCGGCTATATGTACCGCTATAACCCCGCCGTGCAGGAACTGCTTGCCAAAGTGCGCGCCGGAGAGCTGGGCGAGATCGTCAGCGTCGAAGCGCAGATGAACTGCCTGCACAATGCGAAAAACCGCCAGTGGCTGCAGGATTTCCCCGGCGGTATGATGTTCTTCCTCGGCTGCCATCTGGTCGATCTGGTCCTGCTTTTGCAGGGAATGCCGGAAAATATCATCCCGCTCAACCGCTCCACCGGGCTGGACGGCGTCACCGCCGAAGATTTCGGCATGGCCGTTCTGGAATACAAAAACGGCGTGTCTTTTGTGAAGACCACTGCCGTCGAGCGCGGCGGCTATCTGCGCAGGCAGCTGGTAGTCACCGGCTCCAAGGCCACGGTGGAGATCCGCCCGCTTGAGTACGGTACGGAATCCGATATGTATACCGATCAGATCACGAGCACCGCCGAAAGCTGGGGCGCGCAGGGCGAAGCCAAAACCTTCGGCAGCTTTGACCGGTACGATACCATGCTCGCCTCCTTCGCCGCCATGGTGCGCGGCGAAGGGCAAAACCCCTGGAGCCCGGATTACGAACTGGAACTGTATAAAACCGTGCTGCGCTGCTGCGGCGCGCTGTAAAGGAGAAATAAATGAATACGATCGATGTCATTTCCGCCCGGATTGCCCCCATGCAGGCCCATCTCTCTTCCGTCCCCGGCCTGTGGGATATCTTCCGCCGCTGCTTCCTGAACACCATCGAAACCACCGTTCAGCAGGAAGAGGGCGACACCTTCGTCATCACCGGCGATATCCACGCCATGTGGCTGCGCGATTCCACCGCGCAGGTGCTGCACTATCTGCGCTTTGCCGACGACCCGGCTGTCGCCTCCATGATCGAAGGGCTGATCGCAAGGCAGGCCGAGTGCATCCTGCGCGATCCCTACGCAAACGCCTTCAACCGCGAGGAATCCTCCTTTAAGCCCTTTGACGACCAGCCCCGCGCCAGCGATTGGGTCTGGGAGCGCAAATACGAGATCGATTCCCTCTGCTATCCCATCTGGCTCGCCGGAAAATACCTTGCAAAAACCGGCAGCGCCTCCTTCCTGACCGACCGCTTCCACAAAGCACTGGAAACGATCGTCTCCGTGTTCGAAACCGAGCAGAAGCACGAGAACAGCCCCTATTGGTTCGTGCGCACGAATTGTCCGCCCAGCGATACCCTCACGCATGAAGGCAAGGGCGAACCCGTCGGCTACACGGGCATGACGTGGTCCGGCTTCCGTCCCAGCGACGACGCCTGCCGCTACGGCTATCTCGTTCCCTCGAACCTGTTCGCCGCGAAGGTACTCGTCACTGCGCAGGAGCTTGCCGAGCGAATGGGCGACAGCGCCCTCGCCGGGCGCGCGCATACCCTCGCCGCGCAGATCGCGCAGGGCGTGCGCGAATATGCCACGGTCGAAGACGAGCGGTTCGGCCGCATCTATGCCTACGAAGTCGACGGCCTCGGAAACGCGAACCTTATGGACGATGCGAACGTGCCCAGCCTGCTCTCGCTGCCGTATCTTGGCGTGTGCGAAAAGGACGACGAGCTGTACCGCAGCACGCGCGCATTCGTGCTCAGCAGCAAAAATCCCTATTATTATGAAGGATCTTTTGCCAAAGGCGTCGGCAGCCCCCACACCCCGCAGGGCTATATCTGGCCCATCGCGCTGTGCGTGCAGGGCATGACTTCAAGCGACGATGCCGAGATCGCCGAAATTGTGCGCACTCTGCTTTCCACGCATGCCGGCACCGGCTGCATGCACGAAAGCTTCGATCCGAACGCGCCGGAAAATTTCACCCGCAGCTGGTTTGCCTGGGCCAATTCCATGTTTGGCGAGCTCATCTATCGCCTGCATGAAGAGGGCTGTCTGGAGAACGTGCTGCGCATGGCGGCAGAACGATGACGGCTGCAGGAAACGCGCCGCTTCTTGGCATAGACGGCGGCGGAACGAAAACCGAGTTCGTGCTCTTTACGCCAAGCGGACGTGTATTGCGCAGGCTCGTTCTGGGCGGAACGAACCCGAACAGCGTAGGTCTGGACAGCGCGCTGAACACCCTTGCACAGGGCATAGGGGAGATGCGCGCCCATGCGCCCGCGCTGCGCTTCGTGCACGCGGGCATTGCCGGCTGTTCAAACCCTTCGCACCAGTCGGCTATCCGCGCCCATGTGCATGCCTTTGCGCCGGAAATCGAATTTTCCATCGAATCGGACACCCTCAACGTGATGGCCAGCGCCGAATGCGGCGATACGTGCATCACCGCCATCTGCGGAACGGGCTCGGTGGTCTTTGCCAAAGAGAGCGGCGGCCTGCACCGCCTTGGCGGCTGGGGCTACCGGTTCGATCAGGGCGGCTCGGGCTATGAGATCGGCCGCGACGCCGTGCAGGCTGTTCTCGCGCAATATGAGCAGCTCGGCCCCGAAACCGCGCTCAAAGATCTTCTGGAAGAGCAGATCGGCGGCAATCTTTGGCTGAACGTGCACGCGCTGTACGCCATGCCCCCGGAAAAGATCGCAGCCCTTGCTCCCTGCGTGCTGAACGCGTGGAAAGCGGGCGACGGCGTTGCCGCGCAGATTTTGCAAAAGAATATGGACCGGCTCGCCTTTCTGATCACCGCCGCCGCGCAGCGGTACGATTGCGGAAACACGCTCGTGCTCTCCGGCGGGCTCACCGCGCGCACGGATATGCTCGAGACCTTTCTCTATCCCAAACTCCCGGCCTCTCTCACGCCCGTCGTGCCGCCTCTTCCGCAGATCTACGGCGCGTGCGTCCTCTGTGCGCAGAAGGCCGGAGATATTCCCGAAGGCTTCCGCACCGAATTTGAACGGAGCTACCTGTCCGAAAAAGGAGAAAACCATCCATGCTGAAAACGGAAATGCGCAACCCGAAGACCACGCATATCGATACCATGCCCACTCTGGACATGGTCGGCGTGATCGCCGAGGAATTTTATGAATCCGTCCGCGCGGTGGAACGCGAAAAGGAGCACATCGCGCAGGCGGTGGATCTGATCGCAGGCTCCATCTCCGCCGGTCACCGCCTGTTCTTCATCGGCGCGGGCACGTCGGGCCGTCTCGGCGTTCTGGATGCCGCCGAATGCCCGCCCACCTTCGGCGTGGAGCCGGGCCTTGTCACGGGCATCATCGCCGGAGGCCGGCAGTGCATGTTCGCCGCCAGCGAAAATGCCGAAGACGGCGAGGGAGCCGGCCGCCGAGACATCCGCGAAAACGGAGTTTCGGCCGGAGACGTCGTGGTCGGCATCTCCGTCGCGGGCGGCGCGGCCTATGTCGTCGGCGCGTTGAATGAGGCGCGCCTGCTCGGCGCGGGTACGGTCGCGCTCACCTGCAACGAGGGCAGCGCCATCGCGCAGCACAGCGATATCTGCATCTGTACCGATACCGGGGCAGAGGTCATCGCCGGTTCCACGCGCATGAAGGCCGGCACCGCGCATAAAATGGTGCTCAATATCCTGACCACCGGCGCGATGGTGAAAAACGGCAAGGTCTACGAAAATATGATGATCAATCTCAGGCCCAGCAATATCAAGTTGCGCGCCCGCGTCGTGCGCATCACGCGCGAGATCACCGGTCTCGATGAAGAAAACGCCGTGCGCCTTCTGGAGGAAAACAACTGGAGCATCCGCGCTGCTGCCGATGCAGCCCGGGCCGGAGGTGGAGCGTGATGGAAATCACCTACGCCAAACTGACGCCCGAAAACTTCTCGCCGCATTCGCTCGATCGCTTCCTGCGTTTTCAGGAAGTGACCGAATGCTGGCGCAATGTCGAGGGAGAGCTCACCCTCGTGCCCTGCGCCTTTACGGAAGATTGGAACCTTGTCAAACGCAGGGAGATCGCTGCCGAAATCCTTCAAGGCCTTCGCGCAGGCTTTGCCTACGGCGCATTTTCGCAAGGCGAGGTCGTCGGCTATATCCTTGTGGATGGCGCGCTCTTTGGCAGCTGCAGCCAATACGCCGAGCTCAAGCTGTTCCATGTCTCGCAGCCCTTCCGCCGCATGGGCATCGGCAAAGAGCTGTTTCACCTTGCCTGCGAAGGGGCGAAAGCGATCAGCGCAGAAAAGCTGTATATCTCGGCGCAATCTTCCAAGGAAACCATTGCCGCCTACCATAGGCTCGGCTGCACGCAGGCGCAGGAGATCAACGAGCAGATCGCCCAAAGCGAACCGTTCGACCTGCAGCTGGAATGCTGTCTGTAAAAACGCCCGGCATTCCCCCAAAATGCAAAACGATCCCCCGGAACGAATAACGTTCCGGGGGATCGCTGTATATCGGTGTTTACAGTACGAGGGAAGGAGCGGAATAAATGCGCGCAGCCATTTCGGCGTCGAGCATATACAGGCTCTTGGGGTCGCTTCCGTACAGCTCAAACTTTTTGATCAGGCTGTCGGCGTTCTTCTCCTCTTCGCCCTGTTCCTTGACGAACCAGTCCAGGAACTGCATCGTGCGGAAATCGCGCACATCGTAGGCGGCCTCATAGATGGCATGGATGAGGGAGGTAACGTACTGCTCGTGCTTCAGACCGGCTTTGAGCACGCTCAGGCTGTCGGTGCGTTCCACGTCGGGCTTGGCGATGGCATCCAGCTCGATGCGCTCGCTGTTGTTCTGTAGATACTGCCAGAACAGCATGGCGTGGTCGCGCTCCTCCTGCGCCTGAATCTTGTACCAGTTGCCGAAACCGTCCAGCTCCTTATCGTAGAAAAACTCGGAAAAATCGAGATAGAGATAGGCGGAATACAGTTCTTTGTTTACCTGCTGGTTGAGTAGCTGTACGACTTTAGGATCCAACATTGCGAAGCGCCTCCGATCAATTCATAATCACTTTATCCATATAATACCATATTTTCGCCGTTTTGAAACCTGTTTTTGAAAATTTTAGCGCGCGGAAGATCCGCTTTGCGCGGCGGAGCCGAGCCTGCCCAGCAGCGCGCACAGCTGCGCCTGCTCCTGTTCGGAGATCGTACCCAGCAGCGTGCTTTCGCTGACCGAGCCGCTCTTGAGCGCCTTTTTGATGCTGCGCGCAGCGTCGAAAAGCTGCCAGGCTGTTCCGCCGCTTTGGGTGTACCGGTCCCATTTGCGCTTGTCTCCTGCCGGCGCAGCAGCCTTCATAAAATACTTTTTGCCGTATTTGCATCGCTCCGCGCCCATCGGGCAGTGCTTGCCGCAGCCGGGGCAGCGGTTTTCGCAATTTTTGCTCATATTGGTAAACCTCCGTTGTGCGTTTGCTTCTGCCCTTAGTATACCCGCAAAACAACGGCCTGAACCGCCCAAAACAAACAAAAAGCCCCGCAGTTTTTCTGCGGGGCTCAAATGTTATACGGAAGCGGAATGGAGCGGGTTCCACGTTCCTTTGATAAACGCGCGCAGGTACAGCAGGCACACCAGCGTGTTGTGGGCGATCATGCACGCCCACGCGGATACAAGGCCCATGCTCAGGAAATTTGTGCAGATGAACGTGCCCAGAATGCGCACGGCCCACATGCCGATGATATTGTACACAAACGGCGCTTTCGTTTTGCCCACGCCCATCATCATGCCCTCCACGATGATCGTGAAGCCGTACAGCGGCTCGGAAACGGCCACCATGCGCAGCACCGTGCTGCCCAGCGCGATGACCTCTTCGCTCTTGGAGAACAGGCCCATCAGCGCGGGGGCGGATACAAACAGCGCCGCTCCGGAAAGGAACATCAGGGCGATCTCGATCGGAATGAACATTTTCGCCAGCGCCTTCATCTTGCGCGCGTCCTTTGCGCCGTACGCGTTGCCCGCAAGGGTCGCCGCCGCGGTCTGCATGCCGTAACCGGGAATGTAGAACGCCGATTCGACCGTGTTTGCGATCGTGTGCGTCGCGGTGGCGATCTCGCCCAGCGCATTGATCATGGCCGAATACACCACGAATCCCAGCGATGTGCCGAACCGCTGCAGCATGTTCGGGAACGCAATGCGGATGCACGGCTTGAGGATGGCCCCGTCGGGCTTCAGGCTCATGCCCTTGGGCGAGACCATCGGGTGCTTCCAAAGCACGTATGTGATGTGGAAGCCGCCCCATGTGAACGCAGCCGCGCTGGCCACCGCCGCGCCGATCACGCCCCAGCCCGCGCCGGGCACGGTGACGCTCAGGCCGAACAGATCGATGCTGCGCGTGGGGTAGATCAGCAGGAAATTGAGCGCGATGTTGATGCAGTTCACAATGATGCCCACCTTCATGGGCGTTTTCGTGTCGCCCGCAGCGCGCAGGACCGTGCCGAACAGCATCGATGCCACGCGCGGCAGCATGGGCAGATAAATGATAAAGAAGTACGTGCCTGCAATATCGCGGATCGCCGGGTCCACCTGCATCCAGACGGGCACCCTGCGGCTGATTGCAGCGCACAGAATGGTCGAAAAGATGCCGGCAGTCAGCACGACAAACGTCGTCTGCGCGGCCACTTTTTTCGATACGAGCTTGTCGCCCGCGCCGCAGGCCTGCGCGATGAGCGAAAGGAACCCGACGCCCAGCGCCGAGAACGAGCTGATGATCAGCCAGCCCACCGTGCCCGTCGCGCCGACGGCGGCCGTCGCCTCGGTGCCGATCGCGCCGACCATGGCCGTGTCGATGTACTGTACCGCCGTCTGCATCACCTGCTCGACGATCGTCGGCCATGCCAGCGTCATGATCAGCACGACTGTTTTCCAAGATTCACTTTTGCGGATCCGCTCCATTTTCCGTCTTCCTTCTTTCGTTTTCGATTCGGACGCAATATATCCAGTATAACATATGAAATGCTCGCATGTAAACACATCCGCGCAGGGGCGGTCTTCTCAAACCGTAAGGAACGCCCGCATGCAAA
>JAFQGN010000099.1 GCA_017398245.1 Clostridia bacterium
GGCTACACTTACAGTGTGGGCAGGCACGATATAGTGCATGATGAATCGAAATCCGATACATAGCGTAAGGCTGGCCCATGCTGTAAGCATAGCCAGCCTTATACTCTGTTTTGATAGATATTTTATCCCCCAATACGGGATTCTTAAGGGACATTGTCCCTTAAGCAGGGTTTTAGGGGCAGAGCCCCTAACGTACTCCTTTGGCAGGGTTTCAGGGGCGCTGCCCCTCAGCGTCCCCCCTCTGGCACAAGGGCGCGGCCTGTGTTATAATCCAGATATCCCGAAAGGAGGCGGCCCGCGCATGACGAACCGTGAACGCTTCAGCGCCATTCTGGCCAGAAAAAGCCCGCACTGCGGCTTCTGGCACGGCAACCCGAACCCGAAATCCACCGAAAAGATCTTCGGCCATTTCGGCGTGGAAAACGATTTTGAGCTGGGGCTCAGGCTGGGCTCCACCTGCCGCTGGGTCATGCCGGACGCCTGCGGGATGTGGAACCACCCGGAAGGCAAGCCCATGTTTGATGTGCGCGGCGGCAAAGAGCTCGTCTCGCTCGGTCAGGCCGGCGCCTTTGCCGATTGCGAGGACGTCGCCGAGGTGGAAGCCTTCGCCTGGCCGGAAGAAAAATATATCGACTTTACCCAGACCATCGCCGAGATCGACCGCACCATCGCGGCGGACCAGGCCGTGCTTTCCGGCTCGTGGTCCTGCTTTTTCCATAATGTGTGCGATTTTTTCGGCATGGAAAACTACTTTGTCAAAATGTATACCGATCCCGCCGTCGTGGAGGCCGTGACCGAACGCGTGGCCGATTTCTACCTGCGCATCAACGAGACGCTGTTTTCGCAGGCGGCCGATAAGATCGACATGTTCTTCTTCGGCAACGATTTTGGCACCCAGCGCGATATTTTTATCTCGCCGGAACTGTTCGATCGCTTCGTCATGCCCACCTTCCGCAAGTTCACCGACCAGGCCCACCGCCACGGCATGAAGGTGCTTTTGCACTCCTGCGGGTCGATCCACCGGGTCATCCCGCGCCTGATCGAGGCCGGAGTGGACGCCCTGCACCCCATTCAGGCGCTCGCCCGCAATATGGACGCCGAAACGCTCGCGCGCGAATTCGGCAGGGATATCCTGTTTGTCGGCGGGGTGGACACCCAGCGGCTTTTGCCCTTCGGCACGCCGCAGGAGGTGCGCGATGAGGTGCGCCGCCTGCGCGATATCTTCGGCGAAAATTTCGTCGTTTCCCCCAGCCACGAAAGCATCCTGCCCGAGGTGCCCTGCGAAAATATCGCCGCCATGGCCGAAGCCGCGGCGGAATGACCATGTCTGTATCCCCGGCGCGGAGCGGACGAACAGTCCGCTCCGCGTTTGTCAACCCCGGCGGAAAATACGCCCGTTTTGCCCCGTTTTGCGGCAAAAACCTCGTTTTTCTGGGTGCATTTTCCTGCATTTTTGCGTCGTTTAAGGCCGTTTAAGCGCGTTTTGGGCGCGCAGTACTTCCGTGTTTATCGCAAAAAATCCGCCCCAAATGCCCCGTTTTGAACTGTGCGCGCTTTTGCGGCCGTTTCTCTTCCCCGTGACTTGCATGCGCCAAATCTTTACAATAGAAATATCATAGCAAACAGGGAGGGTTTCTCCATGGCAGATAAGCCCCTGCGCCTCGGCGCCGCCTATCACGGCAACCGCATGCCCCACCACGCCTATAACGATCTGATGGACATGGCCACCCACGGCATGGATCTGGTCGTACACATGTTTTCGCATACCGACTGGGAACGCCACCGCAACGTGATGAAGGACATCATCTCCATTTCGGCCGAGGCCGGGCTGGAGACGTGGGTGGACAACTGGGGGCTGGGCGGCTCGCCGGGCGATAAATCGCACTTTCTGGCCTATTATCCCGACAGTCACGTCATGTTTTCCGACGGCTCCATGTGCCGCGACCGCGCCTGTCTCAACAGCCCGGATTTCCGCCGCTTCACGCGCGAGTGGATCGACACGGTGTACGAGATCGGCGGGCGCACGATCTTCTGGGACGAGCCCCACATGCCCTCGAAAAAGACGGACGAGGGCCTCGTCTACGGCTGCACGTGCGAAAAATGCCGCAAACTCTTTAAGGAAAAGTACGGCTACGACATGCCCGCCTATGCCACGCCCGAGGCCGACGCGTTCGGCACGGCTTCCATCGTGGATTATCTGGCCGAAATGACCGAATACAGCCATGCAAAGGGCATGAAAAACGTGGTTTGCGTGATGCTGGGCACCTACGGCATGAGCCTTGAGGTGGTGGACCGCATCTGCAGCCTGCCGTATATGGACAACATCGGTTCTGACCCCTACTGGCTGGGCCAGAAGGAAAAGGAGCCGGAGCTTTCCGTGTACGAGTTCGTGTACAACGGCGCGAGGGAGAACCTGCGCGTTTCCGAGCAGTTTGGCAAGGATCACAACATCTGGATCCAGACCTATTCCAACCCGCGCGGGCGCGAGGAGGAGATCGTCGAAGCGGCGGAGGCGGCCTACGACGCCGGCGCGCGCACGATCATCGCCTGGGGGTATTACGGGTCCATTTCCAACGATTATGCGGCCAAGAACGCACCGGTCACATGGACCAAGACCTGCGAGGCCTTCGCGCGCGTGCGCAATATGGAACGCGACCGCATTCTGGCCGAAAACCGCGCAAAATACCGCAAGTGACGGGGGTACGATGGGATACGATGGGGACGCTGTCCCCATACCCCTGCCAAAGGGACAATGTCCCTTTGGAATCCCATATTAGGGGGTTAGGAGACGAAATCTGCATGGATTTAATGAGGAGAAGACGTGCGCATGGATATTTCCGGGATGGAAAAATGGCATTTTGAGCTGAGCGAAGGCCCGGCGAATTATCTGCTCGGGCTCGTTTTGCAGGGCAAAAAGCGCGCGACGGCCAGCAGCCTGCTCGGCTATCAGATCGAAGGGGAGCCGCTTCCGCAGGAAGGCAGCATGAGCGTGATCACCTATTGGGATGGCACGCCCGGCTGCATCGTGCGAACGACCGCCGTGCGCGTCATTCCGTACCGAGAGATCACGTTCGATATTGCAAAGCTTGAAGGGGAGGATGACGATCTTTCCTCATGGCGGCGCAATCACGAACAGTTTTTTACCGAAGAGGGGCGGCAGCTCGGCTATACGTTCACCGAGGACATGCCCGTCATTTTTGAAGAGTTTGAAGTGATCGAGATCCTGTAAAAGAAAGCCCCTCCGAGGCAATGCTTCGGGGAGGGGCTTTTTTACCCTTACGGGTCTTATATTTGGGGCTGATGGGTACATTGTTCGCGTTCGGCGAGGAATTCGTCGCAGAACGCGTGCCATTTAGTGCAGTATTCCTCGTGGGGGAGCAGCTGAAGGTCCATGGGCGTGTGCACGCCGCGGCTTTGCGCCTCGCGCACAAAATCGAAGAGTACTTCGTCCGCCTGCGTGAGGAAGCCGCGCACGGTATTCGCACCGAGCCGCAGCGCAGCATACAGGCGCGTGTGGCCGTCGAGCGAAACATACCGCCCCTCATATTCCGTCAGCGGCACGATCACATCGCGTCTTGAACGCACAAAATACCCGACGGCGCGCAGCTTTTCCTCGTCCACATAAAACTGCGAAGGCTGTATGCAGGA
>JAFQGN010000100.1 GCA_017398245.1 Clostridia bacterium
CGCGATCTCCAAGCGCCACCTGCGCTTTATGGGAAAGGCCGAGCTTTTCAGCACCAATATCAAGTGGTTCAGCACCTTCCTGTACAAGCTCGGCGCGTTCCCCGTATCGCGCGGCGAGGCCGACCTCAGCTCCATCCGCACCAGTCTTTCCATCCTGAAGGACGGCCACTGCCTGCTCATCTTCGGGCAGGGCACGCGCCGCAAAAAGACCGATACGCAGGAGCCGCCCATGCACACCGGCGTGGCCATGCTGGCCGTGCGCTCCAAAGTGCCGGTCGTTCCGGTATACATCAAGCCCCCGTACCGCATTTTCCGCCGCATGCGCGTGTACATCGGAAAGCCGCTGGATTTTTCCGATATCCGCCGCGCGGACAGCGCAACGCTGCAGAACGTGACCGACCAGATCTCCGGCGCGATCTTTTCCATGGATAAGCCCGCTCTGAACGCGCCGGAGACCAAATAAGTGCAGTCTATTTTTATATATAGAAACGGAGGATGGTACCCATGAAATTCGCAATCAGCTCCTACAGCTTCACCCAGGCTATGCGCGACGGCCGCATGACCATGCTCGACGTGATCCCGAAGGCCAAGGAAATGGGCTTTGACGGCGTTGAGATCGTTCCGCTGACCGGCACGATCGAAGAAAAGCGCGAACTGGCCCCCAAGCTCGCCGCGCAGGCTAAGGAATACGGCATCGAGATCGCCGCGTATCTCATCGGCAACGATTTCCTGAAGAACGGCGTGGACGCCGAAGTGGAACGCCTCAAGCAGGAAGTGGAGATCGCCGCGATGCTGGGCGCGACCAAGATGCGCCATGACGCCACCGCCGGCAAGGACGCCGAAGGCAACGAAGTTCCCTGGGACGAGGCTCTGCCCCTGCTGGCCGACGGCTATCGCCGCGTGACCGAGTACGCCGCGGGCCTTGGCGTGCATACCATGATCGAAAACCACGGCTATTATGCCCAGAATTCCTGGCGCGTGAAGGAACTGATCGATACCGTCAACCACAAGAATTTCGGCTGGCTGTGCGATATCGGCAATTTCCTGTGCGCGGATGAAAACCCGGCCGACGCCGTGAAGGTGGCCGCGCCCTACGCCATCCACGCCCATGCGAAGGATTTCCACCTGCGCTCTGCCAAGAGGCCCGCGCCCAACGCCGGCTGGTTCCCGTCCAAGAAGGGCACTCTGCTGCGCGGCGCCATCGTCGGCCACGGCGAGGTACCGGTCGATGTCTGCCTGAAGACCCTTGTGGCCGCCGGCTACGACAACTGGCTCTCTCTGGAGTTCGAAGGCATGGAAGACTGCTTCATGGCTATCGCCGAAGGCTTCACCAACATCAAGAACATCCTCGGCTAAGGCACGGGGTACATAGAATTTTTTCGGGGGAGACCTTTTTCTTCAGGAAAAGAAAAAGGTCTCCCCCGAACCCCCTCTAAAAAAGAAACCGGTATTAGGGATAGCTGTTTATATCGGCAGGATCGGCGGCAGCAAATGTCACCGGCCACAGGCCGGCTTTAGGAAAAGAAAGGCCCCTCCCGCGCCCTCCCAAAAGAAACCTGTTGGGGTGGGAATACTGGCCCCCTGTGCAATATAGAAACCCTTCGGAAGGAAAGCAATGCATCCTGCCGAGGGGGTATTAAGTCAGCTTAAGTGAGCAAAAAGCCCTTCGAAAGGACGCAGTGAACATCCTTTCAAGGGGCTTCTTGCATTCGATAGTATATTTTCACCAACAGACTTCTTTTCGGAGGGGGTTCGGGGGGACCCTTTTCTTCTTCTGAAGAAAAGGGTCCCCCGAAGTTTCCTCTCATCACGCAAGCGCGCGGGCCCTGCGGCGGGCGTTGCGCCAGCGGATATATTTACGGTACAGTTTCCGGCCGATCTTCGCGCCAAGCCAGCCGCACACCATGCCGAGCAAAATCCCGCCGAGGATATCGGTCGGATAATGCACGAACAGGTACATACGGGAAAAAGCGATAGGCGCGGCGAGCAGGAACGAAGGTACCCACAGCCGGCTGCGCACATAGAACAGCGCGAACACCACCGCAAAGGACGAAGCCGTGTGCCCGGAAGGGAACGAATAACCGTGCGGTCGGCCGACGATCATTTCCACCGCCTGCTCGATATCGCACGGGCGCGCGCGTTCCACCAGCGGCTTGATCACCATATTGCCCGAAATCTGCATCAGCGCAAGGGCGACAGCCGCGGCAAAACCGGCCTTTCTGGTCTTTCGAAAGCACATGAGCAGAAGGCTCAGCGCGATCCAGAACACGCCGCCGTTGCCAAGCGCCGAGATGAATTTGAGCACGCCGTCCATAAGATCGGTGCGCATATGTTCCTGCATCCACAAAAGAATGCTCAGTTCCGCCTGTGTCATTCGTGTACTTTCCTTTGTCAGCAGTTGATAATGCGCGTTTCGGCGATCGCTTCTTCGATCAGCGCGTCCATATCCAGCTTTTCCTCGGCCCGCTCGCAATACTTGGGCTTGGGCTTGGTGTTGGGATGGCGCGGAGTGAACACAGTGCAGCAATCTTCATAAGGCAGAATGGAGGTTTCGTAGGTGTCGATCTTTTCCGCCTCGCGGATGATATCGAGCTTGTCCAGGCCGATCAGCGGGCGGAAAATGGGCATGCCGACCACCATATCGGTGCAGACGATCGCGTCCATAGTCTGCGAGGCGACCTGCGCAAGGTTTTCGCCCGTGATCAGCGCCTGGCCCTTGAAGTTCGTTTCGGCGATGCGCTCGGCAATGCGCATCATGAAGCGGCGCATGAGCACCGTGCCCAGCTCGTCCGGGCATTTTTCGTGGATTTCCAGCTGGATCTTGGTGAACGGAACGACCGCAACCTGCATGCCGCCCTGGAACTCGCCAAGCTTTTTGGCAAGGGAGAGCACCTTTTCCTTGGCCCGTTCGCCGGTATAGGGCGGGCTTTCAAAATGCACGGAGGAGATCTTCACGCCGCGGCGCATGATGGAATAGCCGGCCACGGGGCTGTCGATGCCGCCGGAAAGCAGCAAAGTAGCCTTTCCGCCGGTGCCGATGGGCATACCGCCCGCGCCCATGATCTCCTCGCAGCAGATATACGCCATATCGCGCACTTCCACATGCAGCTTGATCTCGGGCTCGTGCACGTCCACCGTCAGGTCCGGGTTGCTTTCCAGGACCCTGTGGCCCATTTCGGCGCCGATCTGGTTGGACTGCATGGGGAATTTTTTATCGCTGCGGCGGCCGATGACCTTGAACGTACCGCTCTTGTCGGCCATCATTTTGATGCAGGCCTCGCCCATCTGATCGATATCCTTCTCGGTCTCGATGGCGGGGCTGACGGAATACACGCCGAAGACCTTTTTCACCTTTTCGGCTGCTTCCATCACATCGTCGATCTCGGCCACATAAATGCGGCTGTCCGCAAGCCAGACCTTCGCGCCCAGATCTTTCACGCTGTGGCGCACGTTTTCGGTCAGCATGCGCAGGAAATAGGGCCTGTTCGCGCCCTTAAGATGCACTTCGCCGAAGCGCACCAGCAAAACCTCTCGCACGGGGGTCATCTCCTCTGATATTGTTTGAGCAGCGCGTAGCTTTCGCCGATACACGCCGCGGCATATTCGATCTCTTCATCGGTGGTATAGGGGGAAAAGCTGAAGCGCAGCGCGCCTTCGGCCCGGTCGGCCGAAAGGCCCATGGCCGTGAGCACGGCGCTGACATGCCTCTTTTTGCTGGAACAGGCGCTGCCCGTGGAGCAGTACACCTGTTTGGCCTCCAGCGCGTGCAGCATTACCTCGCCGCGCACGTTCGGAAAGCTCAGGTTGATGATATGCGGCGCACTGTTCTCCGGCTGCGGGCCGTTGACCAGAGCTTCCGGCACAGCCTGCCGAACGAGCGCAAGGAAGCGCAGCTTTTTTAGCATAAGCTCTTCGCGCAGGCCGTGCATCGCCTTCATTTCCTGCACAGCTTTATACAGCCCTGCGATGCCCGGCGTGTTTTCCGTGCCGGAGCGCAGGCCCTTTTCCTGCCCGCCGCCCACCTGTCTGGGCGCAAGGCGCACGCCCTTTTTGACATAGAGCGCGCCCGTACCCTTGGGGCCGTGGATCTTATGGCCGGAAAGGGTGTACAGATCGACGATGCGGGCGTCGAACGGCACGCGCAGAAAGCCCTGCACGCCGTCCACATGGAACAGGCATTTCGGGTTGGCCTTTTTCGCCATATCGGCCATTTTTTTGATATTGGCCATGGTGCCGGTCTCGTTGTTCACCTGCATGATGCTCACGAGCACGGGCTTTTCGGCCAGCGCCTCGCGGTAGGCGTCCATATCGGGCGTACCATCGGCAAGTACGGGCAGCACGGTGACCTTATGCCCCATTTTTTCCGCCTCTTCAAAGGCGGAAAGCACGCTGGGGTGCTCGGTGGCGTTAACGATAAAATGCCCCGGCCCGCGCTGCATCTTGGCGACGCCGAGGATGGCAAGGTTATTGGCCTCGGTTCCGCCGGATGTGAAGGTGATCTCATCGGGCGATACCTTCAGCGAACGCGCGATCTCCGCCCGGCAGGCGGCCATATTCTTTTCGCTTTCGACAGCAGGCGCATACTGCGAGGAAGGATTATAGAAGCCATCGCGCATGCACTGCGCCATGGCTTCTATCACATTTTCGCTCGGGCGGGTCGTCGCGCTGTTGTCCAGATACGCCGACATTACTCCTGCCATACGCCAAAGCCCAGATAATTCTGGCTGCGGATGACGCGGATCATCTCATCGGAAAGCTCCACGACCATTAGGTGTTTTACATTGTTCTTCACAAAATAGAAGTAGACGAGCTGGCCGTCGCGGTTGAGGAACCAGTTGTGCTTTTTGATGCCGGGGGTGTTCAGCCACTTCTGGAAGTTGCTGTTGCCCTCCACCTTGCCGCAGGCTTCCACGTTCTTCATCGGCAGGCAGGTAAGATAGGAACGGCGGGCGTTGCCCAGCACCTTGCTCACGTCCAGATCGCCGTTGGTGAAGGTGTATTCGTACTCGGTGCGGAAATTGTCCTTCGCGCGCCAGATCAGAAACACGATGCCCGCGCACACCACGCACGCCACGATGCGAACGATCAGATCGCCCATGGAAGCGCTGGCGGTCAGCGTGGTAAACAGGCCGAAGGCGACCAGACCGAAGACGATCATCACCAGCCAGCACAGCGCGTACAGAAGGCTCTGCGCGCCCTTATTCCTCTTTACGGCAACTTCTTCCAGAAAATTATCGATCGGCATAGTTTTCCCTCCAAGGAGTTCTCGCGCAGCGCAGGCCGCGCATCATTTCTACTATTATAGCACAGAAAAAGCCGCTAAGGAAGTGAAGTTTGTGGCGCATCTGCCCATTTCCTGTGAAATAAAAGGGAAACCTTTGCGCATGCCCTTTCGCAAAACGCGCACTTGCGGTACAATATAGGGCAGAAACTAACCCGCACAGGAGGAACAACACCCTTGAAATGTCCCAAATGCGGCATGCAGAACAGCCCCAGCGCGCAGCTTTGCCGCCGCTGCAAGGAACCTCTGCCCAAGGCCGAAGAAGTAAAAACCGCCGAACAGACGCTGCCGGTGCGCCATCACGGGCCGCTGTTTTGGATCATATGCTATCTGATCATGATCCCCGTGGCCGTACTGGGCCTGTATAAGGCCTACTTCTGGCTGGAATCATGGCAGGCGAGCCGGCCGTACACCAGCGGCAGCGTGGCCTACGCGCAGGTGGAAGAGATAAAAATGGACTACAACAAACCCGGCCACGCCGTCACCATTTTCGGCTCCGACGGCGACACCGTCTATATCGACGAGCTGGGCCAGGGCTATGTCATCCTCGGCGGTCTTGTTCGCATCGAAGTGGAGGACTCCTTCTGGTTCGACCGCGATCCCGAGACCATCGCCATGGCAAAAATTCAGCTTACCCCCACCCTCTACCGCGAAAACGGCACCATGCAGGAGCTGCCCATCATCGAATACGAGGTGGAAACGCCCTACACGCCCGTCACGCTGACCAGCCCCTCCAGCCCGACGGAAACGGTTTACTCCAGCGTGTACCAGCTGGAGATGAACGTTGTGCCCGGCTCCACCGTGCTCATCAACGGCGAAGATATTTCCGACACAGTGGACCGCGAGGGTCTGGTCACGGCAAACGTGAATGTATATCCGCAGGGCAACAACCGCATTTCCCTCTACGCCTCCACTCCCCACCACAAGGACACGCGCATGGACATCGTGCTCTATCGCCCGGTAATGGAAGTGGCGCTGGAGCTTTCCGCCAACACGCAGTATACCTCCACCCGCTCTCTGCTGGAGATCCGCGGCGGCATCGATCCGACCGCCCAGCTGGTCATCGATACCGATTACGAAGAAGAGAGCTATACCGTCGATCCTACGACCGGCGATTTCTCCTTCCGCGCGCATTTTGACAAGATCGGCTTCAACACCGTGCGCTTCCGCGCCGTGAAGGAAGGCTGCGAGGACAGCATCATCTCTTTCCAGGTGTACTATCTGCCCTCTCTGGCCGAATACTCGCGCAACGCATGGATCATGGACTATGCCCAGCTGCGCCTCTTGTACGAACAATGGCTCGGCCGCGTCTTCCAGTGCGTCGGCACGGTCTACGACACCTTCTACGACGGCGACACCCAGTACGTGGTCATGAACGTGGGCAACAAGGAAGACGTCAAGCTCATCGTTCTGGAAAACATGTCCAACACTGCCTCGTTTGATTCGGACGTGCAGTATCGCGTCTATGCCGACGTTTCGGGCGATTACTACTACGATGCGACCGACTACCCGCTGCTCGTCGCGCGCTACATGGACGTGTACGTGCCCAGATAACGGCAGGGGGCTACGTTAGGGGCTCTGCCATGGGGCACGGCGGGGAATCCGTCCCCGCACCCCTGCTCAAGGAACATACGGCGCCGCGCCCAAATCTTTGATTTGCAGGCGATCAATCAAAATTGTATTTTGATTGATCGGTTTGCCGAAGGCAAACTGCCTGAACAGTGGTTCAGGCACCTTTCGTCGGCGGTCCGGCTTTAGCTGGACTGGCAAACCTGAAGATTTGCCACCTTCCCCTTGAGAATCCCGTATTGGGGGACAAAACAACTATCCCAACACAGAAGAAGGCTGGCAACGCTTACAGCGTGAGCCAGCCTTTTGTTATGAATAAGCAGTTGTTTCCTTCTGTTCGGCGGCAGCAATTGTTTGTCGGCACTGCCGACCGACGGCAGCAAATGGCAGCGGGCTCTGCCCGACCAGCGCCAGCAAACGACAGTCGGCTCTGCCGACCGGCGACAGCAAATGGCAACGGACACTGCCCGCGCGGCTGCACTTACAGCATAGGCCGGCCTTTCGTCACGAAGTTATACTGTTGACGATCTGTCCGGCGGCAGCAAATGTCAGCGGGCACTGCCCGCCCCTCTCCCCAGCGCAAAAAGACCGCCCTGCTTTCGCAGGGCGGTCTTTTTAGCAACCAAATGTTACTGGATCAGCATGCCGAAGGAATCCTTCACTGCGCCGGAAATAGTGATCTCATCCGCGTTCTCATCGATCATGGCAAGATAGCTCGCGCCGGTACGCGCGCCGCTGCCCTGCACATTGGGCACCGTGAAATAGCCCAGCTTGCCGACCTGGCCCTCGGCCCAATCCACCTTCAGCAGCGCAACCACGGCGTAAGACTGGCCGCTTACCTCGTAACCGAGGGACATGCGCACATACAGCACCTCGTGCACGATGCTCGTCTCGTTGATGCGCTCCACCTTGCCGTCGCTGCCGTTCACCGTGATCCTGTATTCCGGCCTCAGCGCGGGCAGAGGCTCGCTGCCGATGACCCAGCCGCACTCTTCGCACTTGCCGTCGCCGTCGTAGTCCCAGCAGAAATCCTTCACGGAAGGATCGATCTTCTTTCCGCAGCCGATGGCGTTGCAGGTGTGGCCGTCCACATCCAGCTCAAGCGAGGTATTGTCCCAGCAGGGCTCAGGATTGTCCACTTCGCCGCCGCACATATCGCAAAGGTGGTCGATGTCATCGCGCGCGTCGTTGCAGGTGGTCAGCTGGATCGGGCAGAAATCGCAGTAATGATCCTTGTCGTCATCTACGCAATCATTAAGCAGCACCTGTCCGCACTCGTTGCATTCATGGTCTGCGTCGCCGTTATCCCAGCAGAAGCCGGAGGCGGTCAGGCTGCAATCCGGGTCGTCGCAAAGATGCTCGTCCATATCGTGGCTGTCGCTGCAGAGATGGAGAATCGCGCCGCAGATATCGCACTTGCCATCGCGGTTATTGTCCACACAATCAGAGAGCTTTAGCCCGCAATTCGCGTGGTCACAATAGTGGTCGCTATTGCCATCCGCGCAGGAGGAGATCACCTGCTTGCACTTATCACACTTATGATCCTTAATAGTATCATCGACGCACGGCTCTACATCCTTATCAAAGTAGTGCTTGCAAATACTGCAATACACGGCGGCATGCTTATAACCGCCGCCCTGCTCTCCCAGCGATAGGTTCTTACCTTCCTTATTGCAATCCGCATGCCACTCCTCATGCCACTCACCACATTTGGTACACCAAAAAATGTGGTAAGGGTTATTCGAGCCATCCAACCCCTTAAACTCTGCGCGGCTTTTATCTTTCCCGTTTTCCATGGGTCTATTGCAAACATCGCACCTATGTGGCGTTTCATCATTGTCCACGCACAAATTGCTCAAGCACTTATAGCAGATGTCGCAAAGATGATCATCACCATCATTGTCCACGCACAAATTGCTCAAGTACTTATAGCAGATGTCGCAAAGATGATCCTGACCGGCAGTAGCATCCTTTTTCAGCTCATCCACGCCACACTCAGTCATCTTTACTCCACAGATGTCACACAAATGGTCGGGCATGTGATAGTCAGGATAATCTTGATCCTCGAAATCCACGCAGGTATGCTTAGCGCTCGCCACAAGCGGCAAGGCGCACAGCAGGATCAGCAGCAATACAAAAATGCCTATATACTTGGGCGCATGGCTGCGCGTTCCGCCGGTGTTCTTCATGGGTATTCCTCCTTTTATGGGCGCGTTGGCCCTTCCATTTCCTACCAATCCTATTTTATTCGGCTTTTTGCTCATATTCAAGCCCCGCGCTCCCATTTTTTACATATTTCACATTTTTGTCACATTCTTCCCTGCGCAAAAAAGGCATGCCGCCCATCAGAGCAGCATGCCTTATCTTTATTTCCCCAATAGATGGGATTCTTAAGGGCAAGGTGGCAAACCTAAAGGTTTGCCAGTCCGGCTAAAGCCGGACCGCCGACGGCTGATTCTGCGAATCAGGCGCGGCGCCGTGAAACCCTTAAGCAGGGATGCAAGGGGCAGAACCCCTAACGTATCCCCTTACAGCACCACGTTGACCAGACGGCCCGGGACGTACACGCACTTTTTGACGGTCTTGCCCTCGGTCAGCTTCTGGAACTCAGGATCGTTCGCCAGATACTCGTTGGCGTTTTCGCGGGTGAGATCTGCCGGCACATTGATGCGGGCGCGGACCTTGCCGTTTACCTGCACGGCGATCTCAACGGTCGCCTTGACCAGCGCGGCGGGGTCGAACACGGGCCACTGGGCCTTGGCCAGCTCGCAGCCCAGGCCGCACAGCTCGTTGATCTCTTCGGTCATATGCGGGGCCACGGGGTTGAGCAGAGTGATGAAGGTGCGCATTTCACCGCGGGTGATGGAGCCCTTCTGGTAGATCTGGTTGACGAGGGTCATCATGGCGGCGATGGCGGTGTTGTACTTCATCGCCTCGTAGTCCTCGGTCACCTTCTTGATGCAGGTGTGGAAATCGAACTTGAGGTCTTCGGACATGCCCTCTTCTTCGGTGAGCATTTCCATCATGCGCCAGACGCGGTCCAGGAAGCGGCGGCAGCCGCGCGCGCCCTGCGTGGACCAGGGCTTGGCCTGATCGAACGCGCCCATGAACATTTCGTAGACGCGGAAGGCGTCGGCGCCCAGTTCGGAAACGACGTCGTCGGGATTGACGACATTGCCGCGGGACTTGGACATCTTCTGGCCGTCCTCGCCCAGGATCATGCCGTGGCTGGTGCGCTTTTTATAGGGTTCGCTGGTGGGCACGACGCCCTCGTCATAGAGGAACTTGTGCCAGAAGCGGGAATAGAGCAGATGCAGCGTGGTATGTTCCATACCGCCGTTATACCAGTCGACCGGCAGCCAGTAGCGCATCGCCTCTTCGCTTGCGAGGGCTTCGTTGTTGTCCGGATCGGTATAGCGCAGGAAATACCAGGAGGAGCCGGCCCACTGCGGCATGGTATCGGTCTCGCGCTTGGCGGGGCCGCCGCAGACGGGGCAGGTGGTGTTGACCCAATCGGTCATGGCGGCCAGCGGGCTTTCGCCGTTATCGGTGGGCATATAGTTGTCCACGTCCGGCAGCGTCAGCGGCAGCTGATCCTCCGGCAGCGCGACCCAGCCGCCGCAATGCTCGCAGTAGACCAGCGGGATCGGCTCGCCCCAGTAGCGCTGGCGGGAGAAGACCCAGTCGCGCAGCTTGAAGTTGACCTTGCGCTCGCCAACGCCCTTTTCGGCGAGGAAATCGACAATGGCCTTCTTGGCCTCAGAAACGGACATGCCGTTGAGGAAGCCGGAATTGGTCATGGTGCCGGTGGCGATATCGGTGAACGCCTCTTCCTGCACGTTGCCGCCTGCCACGACCTCGATAATGGGCAGGCCGAACTTCTTGGCGAATTCCCAGTCGCGGGTATCGTGCGCCGGAACGGCCATGATGGCGCCGGTGCCGTAGCCCATCAGGACGTAATCGGAGACCCATACGGGGATCTCGGTGCCGGTGACGGGGTTGATGGCTCGGATGCCGTCGATGCACACGCCGGTCTTATCCTTGTTCAGCTCGGTGCGCTCGAAATCGCTCTTGCGGGCGGCGGCTTCACGGTAGGCGAGGATATCGGCATAATTGGCGATCCTGTCCTTTTCCTCATCGATGATGGGGTGTTCGGGCGAGATGACCATGTAGGTCGCGCCGAAGAGGGTATCCGGGCGGGTGGTATAGACGCGCAGCTTGCGGTCCATGCCGGAAATGCAGAAATCGACCTCAGCGCCTTCGGAGCGGCCGATCCAGTTGCGCTGCTGCACCTTCACCTTTTCGATGAAGTCGACTTCGTCCAGGCCATCGATCAGCTTCTGGGCGTAAGCGGTGATCTTGAGCATCCACTGGCTCTTGACCTTGCGCACCACTTCGCCGCCGCAGCGTTCGCACTTGCCGTCCACAACTTCTTCGTTGGCAAGGCCCACCTTGCACACGGTGCACCAGTTGATGGGCATGGACTGCTTATAGGCCAGGCCCTTTTTGAACAGCTGCAGGAAGATCCACTGGGTCCAGCGGTAGTAGTTCGGGTCGGTGGTGTTCACTTCGCGGGAATAATCGAACGAGAAGCCGAGCATCTTGAGCTGCTGGCGGAAGCGGTCGATATTCGTCTTGGTGACGATGGCCGGATGGATATGGTTCTTGATAGCGAAGTTTTCGGTCGGCAGGCCGAACGCGTCGTAGCCCATCGGGAAGAGGACGTTATAGCCCTCCATGCGCCTTTTGCGGGCGATGATATCCATGGCGGTGTTGGACAGCGGATGGCCCACGTGCAGGCCCGCGCCGGACGGGTACGGGAACTCGATCAGCGGGTAGAACTTGGGCATGGTATAGTCTTTCTTCGCGCGGAAAACGCCGGTATCGTCCCAATGCTTCTGCCACTTGGGCTCGATAGTACCGGGGGTATAGACGGGGATCTCTTTCATGGTTGTCACTCCTTACTGTGGATAGGAGCAGGGGGACGTTGGGGACTCTGTCCCCAAACCCCTGCTCAAGGGACCATGTCCCTTGAGAATCCCATATTTTTGGGGGATTATTATTGGGCGGAAGGTATGGTTTGGCCGACAAAACGTACCGTTTAGGCCGGCCTGCGGAGGATGGATACGCTTAGGAGCGCTGTCCCTAAGAACCCTGCCAAAGAGGATGGGGTACGGCGGGGCGCTGCCCTGCACCCCGCCAAAGGGACATTGTCCCTTTGGAATCCCGTATATGGGGATAGTTTATATGCGATATGAAGGA
>JAFQGN010000101.1 GCA_017398245.1 Clostridia bacterium
CACATCCGCATTGGTGGACCAGCCGGTCTTTGTCTTCTTTCCGTGGGGCAGCCCCATCTTGCCGAACAGGATCTCTCCCAGCTGCTTGGGAGAATTGATGTTGAAAGATTCATCGGCCAGATCGTAGAAATAATGATCGGACGGATAATGGGAGGTGCGCACGAAGTTGACATTGTGCCTCTTCATGAGCAGCACGTCTTCGAGCAGGGCTTCGCGGCCGACGGCCCAGCCCACATCGGTATTGGTATCGTGGTGGTTCACGCCGCGGGCCTTGATGACCATGCCGTTGACCAGCACTTCCACTCCCCTGCGCTCGACCGTGCGGAAGCCGACGCGGACGGGGATGAACTGGCCGCCGACTTCGATGACGAGGGTGTACAGATACGGGTCTTCCGCGCTCCACAGGTGCGCAGAAGCAAGGTTCATATCGAAGGAAGCGCCTTCGGCCTCGGCAACGACATTGCCCTTGTCATAGAGCTTTGCCTTCACGCAGGCTTCGCCGTTTACCTTCACTTCGCCGTGCAGATGGCCGTGCATATCGGCCTTGACGTAGACGTCTTCGGCGTAGCCGGTCTTTTCGGTAGCGTGCAGGCTGACATTGCGGAAGATGCCGGACATGTGGTACATATCCTGAATTTCGAGGTAGGAGCCGTCGCAGAAGCGCAGCACGGCGACCGCGAGCAGGTTGGAGCCGGGGCGCACGACATCGGTGATATCGAACTCGGCGGTCATATGGGAGCCCTTGGACATGCCGACTTCCTTGCCGTTGACATAGACAAAGAACATGCAGCCCACGCCTTCGAAGGTGAGGACGACCCTCTTGCCCTCCATGGCGGCGGGCAGGGTGAACTCGCGCCTGTACAGGCCGGTATCGTTATCCTCGGCCACGAACGGCGGCTCTACCGGGAAGAGGTACGGCGCGCCGGAATAGATCGGGTTTCCGCCGAAGCCCTGCATCTGCCAGCAGCCCGGAACGGTGATCTTGGACCAGTAGCCGTCCATCACATAATCGTCCTGCGCGAAATCGTCGCCCGCGCACAGAGGGGTATCGACCAGCTTGAAATCCCAAACGCCGTTGAGCAGCTCGTAGCAGGCCGATTTTTCCTCTTTATAGGTCAGCGCCTTTTTCTCGGATTCGTAGTAATAGAACCCGCTGCGGGCGGGCAGCCGGTTTTTATGCTGTACAGAAGGGTCTTCCCATACATGATACATACCGTTTTCCCCCTTGAACATTTCGTGTTTTTCAGAACAGGTGCGGATCGTTCGCCGCCATACAAACTGTACCACAATCTGCCATGATTTGCAATAACGTTGTTGGCAGACGGCAGGCGCGAGGCGGAGCTGTTGTCAGATTGGCAGAGTTCTTCCTTTGCGCCGGTTATGCTAAGCGGGCCAATTTAGCTTTATTGTGCGCCGGCGAGGAAGGTTTCGATCACGCGCACGAGCAGGCTGAGGCCTTCGGCGTCGGTCTCGTCAAAGCGGCCGACGACGGGGCTGTCGATATCCAGGACGCCCCAGATCTGTCCGTTCACATGCACGGGCAGCACGATTTCGGAATTGGACGCGCCATCGCAGGCGATATGGCCGGGGAAGAGGTGCACATCGTACACCAGCTGTGTTTTATCCTCCGCCACGGCTGTACCGCAAACGCCCTTGCCCACCGGGATACGGATGCAGGCCGTTTTGCCCTGGAACGGGCCGAGCACGAGCGCGCCGTCGGTCATTTTATAAAAGCCCGCCCAGTTGATCTCGGGCAAAGTCTGCCAGATCAGCGCGGAGGCGTTGGCAAGGTTCGCCGTTTCGTAGGGGATGCCTTCGGTCAGCGCGGAAAGCTGCGCCGCGGCCAGTTCGTAATCGACATTTCTGCTCATTTTTTCGTTCTCCTTTTGTTTTTCTTACAGGCTGAGCCGGATCTGCCCCGTGCGCCAGCTTTTTTGCTGCGCGTCCGAAATCTGGTCTTCCGGTTCTATCGCGCCGCACAGCAGGGGGCTGTCCGGATCGTGCGCGGCTATGTTCCTGCGCACGGCGGCGGCGTTGGAATTGGCATAGCAATAGAGGCACAGGTGGCCGCAGGTATCGTACGCGCCGATATCCGCGCCCAGATAACAGGCGCATTCCTTGCGCCCGGCCGTCTTTTTCGGCGGTGCAAGCGTTTCGCCGATAGCTTTTTCATAGGTCTCGACGGTCATGCAGCCGCGGGTGTCCGCCCCGCATTGCGCGAGAAGATCGCCCTCGGCGCAGGTCTTGAGCGTCATCCCGTTTTCGGCGGCGATGCGCACCATTTCCGCGCCGAGGCGCAGGCGAGCGTCCGGCGGCACTTCGCGGCAGTGCGGGAAATTGCGCTGCACCTTTTTGTACAGATCCACAAAGCTGATCACGCAGGTATCGGTGTAGCCGCGCAGAGAGCGCGCCATGCGGGCAAATTCCTCGATATGCCGCTGCTCGGTATACTCGGCTGTGAGCAGGATGGGATCGTACCGCCAGGCGACGCAGGTGGGCCCGAGCGCATCCGAAAGGCGGCGGAAGCTTTGCAGGACCTTTACCTTTTCCGGCACGTTCGGTTCGATCTCTTCGCCGTAGGGAGTAATGGTGACGAACCAGAACATGGCGTAATCGCGCAGCTCTTCAAGATGCGGCAGCATCGGTTCCGGGTTTTTGGTGCAGAAGGAGATCAGATCCACCACGTCGGGCGAGATCCGGTAACGCAGCACGCTGTGCGCGGCGTACGGGCTGCGGACAAGAACGCTGCCCGCGCGAACGCTATTCATGAACCAGCGGCTGTAAAACGCCGGGATATCCGTACGAAGCCCCGTGTGCAGGATCATTCCCCTCTCCCCCCCTTGCGCCGGTTGACCGGACAAATCATTTCCTGTATATTATAGTATAGAAAAGCGGAGGTGCACAACATGGAAATGCTTGAAAAACTGTATTGGGAAATGATCGGATACTATGCAGGGCAGCCGGCGCAGATCCAGCACTTTGTAAAGGTGCATTCGTTTGCGCGGCTGATCGGCCTTGGCGAGGGGATCGACCCGCAGACGCTGTTCACGCTGGAGGCGCTGGCCTATGCGCACGATATCGGCATCAAGCCCGCCATCGAAAAGCACGGCAGCGCGGCAGGGCCTTTACAGGAAAAAGAGGGCGAGCCTTTGGCCGAGGAGATGCTTTTGCGGCTGGGCTTTGCGCCCGAAACTGCGCGGCGCGTGGGGTTCCTGGTGGGAAAGCACCATACGTTTGAGGGCGTGGACGGGCCGGACTGGCAAATCCTGCTGGAGGCGGACATGCTGGTGAATCTGTTTGAGGGAAAGGCTTCGGCAGAAAAGATCAGGGGCGCGTACGAACGGGTGTTTGCGACCGAAAGCGGCAAAAAGCTGTGCCGCGAAATGTTCGGCCTGTAACGCAGGCGCGCGGTCGCTGCATCCCATTGCGACGTTCTGCCGCACGGAAGACACAACATGAACGCCCTGCATGTGCAGCACCGGTTTCCGCTCCCTTTTACCCTTGACAAAAAGGGAGCGGGCCC
>JAFQGN010000102.1 GCA_017398245.1 Clostridia bacterium
ACGATGCCGAAATTGACGGCCTTTGCGGCGGAACGCATCTGGCCCGTCACCTCTTCGATCGGCACGCCGTAGATCTCGGCCGCCGTTCGCCGGTGGATGTCCTCGCCGGAGCGGAACGCCTCGATCATGCGCTCGTCGTGCGCCATGTGCGCAAGAACGCGCAGTTCGATCTGGCTGTAGTCCGCGTCCACCAGCAGCCAGCCCTCTTTTGCCACGAACGCGCGGCGGATATCCCGGCCTAGCTCCGTGCGTACGGGGATGTTCTGCAGATTCGGCTCAAGAGAAGAAAGCCTGCCCGTGGCGGTCGAGGTCTGATCAAAGCGCGTGTGGATGCGGCCGTCGCCGCCGGGCGCGCGCAGCAGTTTGAGCAGCCCCTCGATATAGGTGCCGTTCAGCTTTGCGTATTTGCGGTATTCCAGTATCTTTTCGATCACCGGGTGCGCATCGGCCATGGCTTCGAGCACTTCCGCGCCGGTGGTGCGGGCCTGCGCGCCCTTTTTGCCGTTGTCCAGCCCCAGCTCGTCGTACAGCAGCACGGCCAGCTGCTTGGGGGATTGGATGTTGATCTCATACCCCGCGATCGCGCGGATCTCGCGAGCAAGCTCGTCTTCCTTTGCGGAGAAGGTCTTGCCCAGCTCTTCCAGAACTGCGCCGTCGGCCATGAAACCGACCTGCTCCATGCGGTACAGAACGCCCGAAAGAGGCGCTTCCACATCGCGCAGAAGGCTTTCCAGCCCGTCGGCCTTCAGCTGCTTCTCCTGCGCTGCCTTCAGGGCGAACAGGGCAGCCGCGCCGGTGTTTTCCGCATAGCCGGCCTCTTCCAGAAGCGCGTCAGCTTCAAACGATTTGCGCTGCGGGTCCAGCACATAGGCCGCGAGGGCCGGGTCGTATATTTCGCCCGAAAGAGCGACGCCCATCTTCTGCGCCTGCGTGCGCAGCTTCTTTTCCAGGCAGATGACCTTCGGCCTGTCCTTCTGCAGAACGGGAGCGATTGCGCCGAGCACACTTTCGGCCGAAACGCCCATGTCCAGAAGCGTCTTCTGCCCGATGGAAATGCTGATCGCGCTGCGCCCCTGCGCTGCCAAAGATGCCTTTGTTTCGCTCAGGAGGATCGCGACCGGAACGCCCTCCGGGAGATTATCCACAGCCCGCCTGAGATCTGCGGCTTTTTCCACAACCTCTTCCACAGGGATCTCCACAGGGTTTTCCACCGTTTCTGAAGGGTTTTCCACAGAGTTATCCACAACTGTTGTGGAAACTGCGCCGCCATAGAGCGCGGCCACGGCCGAAAGCCTCTGTGCGAGGGACTTCAGCTCGTGCTTTTTGAGAAATTCCATGCCGCCGGAAAGGCTGGAAATCCGGGCGGATTCCGGATCGAATTCGATGGGCGCATGGCGGTCGATCTCGGCAAGGAAGCGGCATTCGCGCGCAAGATCCGCATTTTCCAGAAGCCGCTCGCGCAGCTTGCCCTTTTCCTGCGTGTCCGCCTGCGCAAGGCAGGTTTCCAGATCGCCGTATTTCGCCACCAGCTTTGCCGCCGTCTTTTCGCCAACGCCGGGAACACCGGGGATGTTGTCCGAAGTATCGCCGCACAGCGCCTTCATGTCGATCAGCTGGCGCGGGGCGATGCCGTATTTTTCGAAGATGGTGGTTTCCGTCACGCGCTCGGTATCGGTGATGCCCCTCTTGGTGTACAAAACTTCCACTCCGCCGCCTACCAGCTGGAAGGAGTCTCTGTCGCCCGTGACGATGAGGGAGGGCACGTTCATTTCGGAATAGATGCGCGAGGCCGTGCCGATGAGGTCGTCCGCCTCGTGGCCCTGTTTTTCCAGAACCGGTATGCCCATGGCGCGCAGAGCTTCCTTGGCCAGAGGGAACTGCGGGCGCAGCTCGTCCGGCGTGGGAGCGCGCGTGCCCTTGTAATCGGCATAGCGCAGGTGGCGGAATGTCGGCCCGTGCACGTCGAACGCCACGGCGGCATACTCGGGCCGCTCGTCCGCGATCACACGCAGAAGCATGCTCAAAAAGCCGTACAGCGCGTTGGTGGGCGTGCCGTCGGGAGAGGTGAGCGGGGGCAGGGCGAAAAACGCCCGGTACATCAAGGAGTTGCCGTCTACAAGAAGCGCTCCGGCCATAACTGCAAAACCGCCTTCCGTTTTTGCTGCGTTGCGTACTGTCGGTTTCGGGCTGCCGGCCTTCCGGCAGCATTCCTTCCCATTATTATACATTTGTGCGGAGAGAATAGCAATCTCATGGGCGAAATTGCGTTAAATTTTGGTTATCTAACGAAAATGAGCGTTCAAAAAGCAGGATTCCATGTTATCCTGTAGAAATGTAAGGAGAAACCAGAGAAGGTGGACAAAATTGCGGCCGGAAGCCGGTACAAGGGTCTTTCGCGCCGGAACGAAAGGATGCAGCCGATGCCTCTGATCATCGCAAAGCGTGCGGGCTATTGCTACGGCGTGCGCCGTGCGGTGGAAACTGCCCTGCAGGCGGCGGAGGAAAACGGCGGCTGTCTCACTCTCGGCT
The DNA here is from genome assembly GCA_017398245.1 of Clostridia bacterium. Next base: position 2,530 of record JAFQGN010000102.1, read on the forward strand.
CCATCATCCATAACCCCCAGGCGGTCGCCTCCCTTGCGGAAAAGGGCGCGGTGTGCGCGCCGCAGGCGGAGGACATCCCGCAGGGCGCGGTGTGCGTCATCCGCTCGCACGGGGAGCCGCCCGAGACCTACGAACTGCTTAGGCAAAAGGGCGTTCGCATCGTCGACGCCACCTGTCCCACCGTCAGCCGCATCCAGCGCATGGTGGAAGAGGCCGGCAGGGCAGGGCGCAGGGTCATCGTGGTGGGGAAGGAATCGCACCCGGAAGTAAAGGGAATACTGGGCTGGTCCATGGGCATGGGCGAAGCGGTGATCACCGAAGAGGAGGCCGAACGGCTGGCCCCTTCGCAGGAAGCGCTCGTCGTCTGCCAGACCACCCTTTCCATACAGCGGTATCAGCGCGTGTGCGCGGCTATTGCAAAGCGCATCGCGGAGCCGGATATCCGCAAAACCAATTGCCAGGCCACCGTCCTTCGCAGGGAAGAGGCGGCCGAGATCGCGAGCAGGGCCGATGCGATGATCGTCGTCGGCGGCAGCGAAAGCTCCAACACGAGAGAACTGTGGGAGCTTTGCAAAAGCCTTTGCCCGCGCTCAGTGCGCATCGAATGCGCTGAAGAGATAGATCCTTCCGAGTATAAACCGGGAGATCTGATAGGAATTACTGCCGGCGCTTCTACGCCGGAGGGTACATTTAAGGAGGTTGTCGCACGAATGAACGACATCGAGAACAAGGAACAGATCATTGAAAACACCGAGGCCGAATCCGATTTCATGGCTGATGTAGAAAAGACGCTCAGGCAGATCCGCCCCGGCCAGGTCATCATGGGCACGGTCGTGCAGATCACTGAAGACGAAGTTTGCGTCAATGTTGGCTACAAGGCTGACGGACTGGTCAAGAAATCCGATCTCTCCTCCACCGATGTCAAAGTCGGCGACGAGATCGAAGTCGAAGTCGTGAAGGTAAACGATGGCGAGGGCAACGTTCTGTGCTCCCAGCGCAACATCGTCAACCGCAAGGCCTGGGACGCTATCGTCGCCGCTTCTGAAGCCGACGAGTTCGTCGAAGGCACCGGTAAGGAAGCCGTCAAGGGCGGCCTGATCGCTCAGATCGAAGGCATCCGCGCTTTCATCCCCGCTTCCCAGCTGTCCCTGCGCTATGTCGAAAAGATCGACGAGTTCGTGGGCCAGACCATGAAGCTGAAGATCATCGAGCTGGACAAGACCAAGAAGCGCGTCGTCGCTTCCCGCAAGGCCGTTCTGGCTATCGAAGAGGCCGAGAAGAAGAAGGCTGTCTGGGGCACCCTGGAAGCCGGCACCGTGGTCAAGGGCATCGTTCGCCGTCTGACCGATTTCGGCGCCTGTGTTGATATCGGGGGCGTTGACGGTCTGGTTCATGTGACCGACCTGAGCTGGGGCCGCGTCCATCATCCGTCCGACGTCGTGACCGTCGGCCAGGAAATCGAAGTCAAGATCAAGAACGTCGATACCGAGCGCGAGCGTATCTCCCTGTCCTACAAGGAGACCCAGCCGCGTCCGTGGGACGTTGCCGGCGAGAAGTACGCTGTTGGCACCGTGGTTGAGGGCAAGGTCGTCCGCATCACCACCTTCGGCGCTTTCGTTGAGCTCGAGCCCGGCCTGGATGGCCTGGTACACATCTCCCAGTGCGCTCTGACCCGCATCGAAAAGGTCGAAGACGCTCTGCATGTGGGCGACGTCGTCCGCGTGAAGATCCTGGACGTGAATACCGAGTCCCGCCGCATCAGCCTGAGCGTCCGCGAAGTGCTGGAAGACGAAGCTCTGGAAACCGTTCCGGAATCTGCCGATGAGTACGCCATCGACGATATCCCCGCTGTTGAGGAATAATCAATAGCAAAATTTTGAGATACCATATCCCGCATACGCTTTTGCGCATGGATGGGGAGCAGTAGACGCGTTAAGCGCTTCAGAGAGCAGCCGGTTTGGTGCAAGGCTGTGCGCGGCCGCGGCGAACTCGCCCCGGAGCGCTTCCCGGAAGGGAACGGATGCCCCCGTTACAGGGCGCTTGAGCGGGCCGTTTTCGGCCAATTGTGAGTGGTACCGCGAAAGGCAATCAAACATGCCTTCCGTCTCCAAATTAGGGACGGCAGGCGTGTTTTTCGTCGGGAGAGAGGTGACGCCGGGAACCCCCTTTCTTTAGGAAAAGATGGCGCCGCGCCCAAATCTATGATTTGGCCGTCGGCGGTCGGCCAGAAGGCCGACTTGCAAAACCCGCTGGTTTTGCAACCTCAAGGGTTCCCGGACCCTCCCCGAAAGAAACCTGTTAGGGAGCAAGCTTATTTCTTCTGTCATAGGTCATCCCCCGGAAGAAGAAAATGGCATGCAAGGGCTGGCCCAAGCTGTAAGAT
>JAFQGN010000103.1 GCA_017398245.1 Clostridia bacterium
GCAACTGCTCCGACCTTCTGGAGTCCTTCGTTGCCACCATCTCCGCTTCCTCTCTGATCGCTCTGACCCTGTTCGAAGACAAGATCGCTCATGGCATGGATGCCGCCGCTGCTCAGGCGAACTTCTCTGCCATGTCCATGTTCCCGGTCATCATGGCCGGTCTGGGCCTGCTGGCCTGCCTGCTGGGCCTTGGTTATGCCGCGTTCCGCAAGATGGGCAACAACCCCTCTAAGGAACTGAACATGGCTACCTATATCTCCGCCGGCCTGACCATGATCTTCTCCTTCGTGGCCTGCCTGATCATGTTCAAGAACGTCGATCACGCCGCCTACGGCTGGGTCCTCGGCTGGGCCTCCCCGTGGATCGCTGCCGTTCTGGGCATCGCTTCCGGCGTTGCCATCGGCGCTCTGACCGAGTATTACACCTCTGCTGACTTCAAGCCCACCCAGAAGATCGCCGAAATGGCTATCGAAGGCGAAGCTTTCGTCGTCACCAAGGGCGACGCCGTCGGCTCCCGTTCCGTCATGCTGCCCGTGCTGGTCATCTGCTTCGCGCTGATCATCTCCGGTCTGCTGTGCGGCACCTATGGCATCGCGATCGCCGCTCTGGGCATGCTGTCCTTCGTCGGCACCACCGTTTCCATCGACGCTTTCGGCCCGATCGCTGACAACGCCGGCGGCCTTGCCGAATCCTGCCACCTCGATCCCCACGTTCGCGAGATCACCGATAAGCTCGACTCCTGCGGCAACACCACCGCTGCCATCGGCAAGGGCTTCGCTATTGGCTCTGCTGCGTTCGCTACCGTTTCCCTTATCGTTGCCTACGTTGCCACCTACACCCCCCATGGCGAAGTCGGCGTTCTGAACTTCGCTTCCTATCTGGTCGTTGCCGGCGGCATCATCGGCGGCGCTCTGGTCGAGTTCTTCTCCGCCATGCTGACCGATAACACCATCGACGCTGCCCGTCTGATGGCTATCGAAGGCGACAAGCTGCTCTCCGTCCCCGGCGTCCTGGAAGGCAAGGTCCGCCCGGATTACAACAAGATGATCGCCATGGCTGCCAAGGAAGCCCTGCGCAAGATGGTCGTCCCGTCCGTCCTGGCTCTGCTGATCCCGATCATCGGCGGCCTCCTGTTCGGCGTAGAGTTCGTCGGCGGTCTGCTGGTCGGTGCTACCATCGTTGCGATCCCGCGCGCCATGTTCATGGGTAACTCCGGCGGCGCGTTCGACAACGCGAAGAAGTACATCGAATCCGGCGCCATCGAAGGCCACGGCAAGGGCACTGCCGCTCACAAGGCTGCTGTTACCGGCGATACCATCGGCGATACCCGTAAGGACGTCGTCGGCGTCGCTCTGGACATCTTCATCAAGACCATGTCCACCGTTGCCAACACCCTGATCAGCGTCATCAAGACCTTCACCCTGATCAAGTAATTCTCGCATAGAGAAACACCCCCGCATGCTTCTGGCGTGCGGGGGTGTTTTGTTTGCAAACAATCCTTATCGCTCCCCATGCGCGCAATCCATAGAACGATCCCCTTCCCGCATAGTCTCAGAACACGTCCTGTCCCCGCTCGTTTTTTCGCATCGGCGGCCTTCCAGCGCGCCCGGTGGCTTTCTGAAAACAAAAAAGACCCGGAGACACGCCGTATCTCCGGACCAAAGCCTTGCAAAACCGCCTCTTATGCAAGACGCGGAAAGCCCCTGCAAGGCTGCAAATCCTTCACTGCAGGGGCTCTCATACGTCTGAACCACCGGAAACCCCGGTGATTCATTATTCTTCCGCTCAACCCGACTTTTTTCGACCCATGAGCATGGCGGCGATATCCAGCGCGGCTTCCGTGATGAGCGAAATGCCTGTAAAGATCCACAGCACCGCTGTCGATGCGAACGGATCGCACAGGATGATCAGCGCGACGGCCAGCGCGAGCACGGCCGAAGCCGCCGCCCAGCGCCATTTACCGCTCTTGCACCGCAGCTCGTCCACCGTCCATTGCACGCGCATGAAGCCAAGCGTCAGTATCGCTGCGCCGTACAGCATGCTCAGCACCGTGAACGTGTCGATGAACCAGCCCGGCCGCAGCATGCAAAACAGACCCGCTGCCGACAGGCACAGGCCTTTGGCCAGACTGCGCTGCTTTGCCGCTTCGGCCGGCGACATGCGGAAATACCCGACCACGCTGATCAAACCGCCGATCGCCAGCAATATGCCCATTCCGACAACGATACCGCCCGTGAACCCGACCGGGTCGATCAGCAGCAGCACGCCCACCGCCAGTTCGCAGATCGCAACGAGCAGCGCGTTCATGCCCGCGCTCATATCCTTCCATTTTTTCATCCTCGTCTCCCCCTTTCGCGCACATCATAGCACTGCGCGCAAAGCGAAAAAACATACAAATGCGCCCATATGCACAAAAATGGCGCATCGGCAGAAAAATACCGTTTTGCGCCATATTTTTGTACAATTATGAGCCTGTTAATACGCGATGATCAGCCCGCCCTTTTCGGCATAGAAGCTGTCCAGGCCGCGCGTGGGGATGATGCGCACCTGCGCCTTTTCCCATGTCTGGATGATTTTCTCCTTCAGCTTCAGCGCCATTTCCTCGTTCAAACAATGGCTGATGACCACCTGCCCGCTGGTGAACGCGCGCTCCTTCATATCTTCAATGATCGCGGCGATGGCTTTCTGCGGGCCGCGCACCTTGGTTTTGACCACGATGCGGCCTTCGTCGCTCGCCACGCCCACGCCCCACAGGCCGAGCCTTCCGGCGACGAACCCGGCCAGACGGCTCACGCGGCCGTTTTTGACCAGATTATCGAACGAGCACAGCGCAAAGGCGACGTGCGTGCGGTCTGCCAGGGCCTGCACTTCCTGCACGATCTTCTCAAAATCGATGTTTTCGCGGATGAGCTCCGCCAGCCTTGCGATCATCAGCACGATCTCCGGCCCGGTGGACTTGGAATCGAAAATGGCGATCTTCTTCTCCGGCTGCTCCTCCAGCACCATATCGCGCGCGATGCACGCGCTCTGATACGAACCGGAAAGGTTCGAGGAGATCGTCAGCGCAAAAGCGTCTCCCGCCTTGCGGAAGTGCTCCAGCCAGGTCTCCGGCGCAGGGCAGGCTGATTTGGCCGCCTCTTTGCTCTTGGCCAGCGCGTCGATCAGCTCCTGCGTTTCGAGGGATTCATCGTCGATGAACTCCTTCTCGCCCACCTGCAGAATAAACGGCACGGTAGAAAAGCCGATATTTTCCTCTTTCGTCTCCAGCGCTTTCAGATCGCAGCTGGAATCCGCCACGATATTCCATTCGTTCATAGTAAACACATCCCTCCCGGTCGTATGCAAAAAAGTATGCCAGCATACGAACCGCGTGTCAAGGAACAACATTTATATTTTTTGTGTCCGAACCCGGCCTTATTCCGGCCGTTTATCCAGCGAGAAGCCGCGCCCGCGCACCTCGCTGACATGCGAAACGATCATAAAGCATTCCGGATCGACCCTGTGCACGATCTTTTCCAGCCTGCTCAGCTCCCGGTTCGAAACGATGGAAAGGACAACCTGCTTTTCCTCGCGCCGGTAGCCGCCTTCGGCCTGCAGAAGGGTCACGCCGCGGTCCAGCTCGTGCAGAATCGCCGCCGCGATCTCCTGCGTGTGCTCCGAGATCACCTTCACTTCGATCCGGCTGGTGCCGAACATGAGCACCTTGTCGATCGTCACCGTGTAGATGATCACCAGCACCACGCCGTACAGGAAATTCTCCAGCGGGCTGTAGGTCGCCTGCACGAACAGAATCAGCACATCCAGCACATACATGCCCACAGAGACCGGCACGCGCGTATATTTTGCCAGCACCAGCGGCGGAATGTCCATACCGCCGGTGGAAGAGCCCGTGCGGATGACGATGCCCAGCGCAATGCCGATGCCCAGCCCGCCGAACACCGTGCACAAAAACGGGTCGGTCGAAAATTCCACGCCCGCAAAGGCGCGGTCGCACACTTCCAGAAACGCGGGCACGAGGAACGTGCTGGCCAGAGTCGTCGCCGCAAAGGCCTTTCCCAGAAAGATCAGCCCGATGATGAGCATTGCCACGTTCGTGACCAGCATAAAGCCCGAAACCGACAGGCCAAACATATGGTCCATCGCCAGCGCGATGCCCGTCGTGCCGCCCGTTACCAGCCCGGCCGGCACCACGAACGCCGTGACCGCCGCCGCATACAGGAAATTGCCGAACACGATGATCAGCAGGATCCACACCGCCTGCAAAGGAGTTTTCCCCTTGAACATGACCCATTCCCCTCCTAAAAAAGCCGCATCGCCTGTTCCATATGAAAAAGCGTTTGCCAAGGTTTACCTGACAAACGCTGTTCGAGGCTGTCCGCCCAACACTGTTATTATATCCATTCCACGCCCGAAATGCAAGACTTGCTGCATTTTTCAAAACTCCATTGCCAGTTCCACCGCCGCGCGCACGAATTTCCGCCTCTTTTCGCCAAATTCGCCGCTGCCCCACCGCCAGCGCGGCTCATCCTCGCGCATGGGGTGCTTGTCGGAACACAGCAGAACAGCAGCCGCGGGCATGCCATGGAACGCAGCCGCGTTCAGCAGCGCGGAAGCCTCCATGTCCACAGCTGCGCAGCCCGCCTGCCGCCATGCTTCCTCCTTGGCAAAGGTCTGCCGGTAAAAGGCGTCGCTCGTCACCGTCGGCGCATCCCATATGCGCCAGTCCGCAGCGAATCGTTCGCAAACAAGCCCGCGCAGCCGGCCATTGGGCAGTGCAAACTGCGGCGCATCCGCATAGTGGAACGAAGTCCCCTCCTCGCACAGGATCCTTTCCGGCACGACGACGTCGCCCACGTTGATCTCCCGCGCAAACCCTCCGCACATGCCGACGACCAGCACCTGCCGGACGCCCAGCGCGCGGATCGTCTCCAGCGTGTCCACGGCGGCCGGCGCGCCGTAGCCTCCGTTTACAAAGCATACCTGTGGCCGCTCGCGCAGCGCGATCGCGCGCGAATCCGCAATAAAGCACGGCAGTCTGTCCGAAAGAGATACGGTATCCCAGTTCTTCTCAATAAACGGCAGCGCCATGCCCATTTCAAACAGCACGCAGATTTCCGGCAGGCGCGCCGCCTCTCCGCCGTGCGCGCTGCGCACATGTTCCTCCGGCGTAATGACCGGCCTCGTCGCGTCCCCCTCTATCTTCCAGCGCATGCCCTAGCCTTTCTGCGCCTGATCGCGTCCGCAAACACCCCTTCGGCGTTCGCCCCGATCGCCCCCGGCGCCGTCTCAGAATTTGTTTATCAGAAACTGTCTTAGTATTATTATATCATATATCCGCCTTGACGGAACGTCCGGCGCGCACTACAATGGTATCAGACCAGTTTGCAAAGGAGGTGCCAGATCAGATGCGCTATTCGATCGACCCGCGCGCTCACAAGCCCGCCTATCTTCAGCTGTACGAGCAGCTGCGCGCCGATATCACCGCCGGCGTGTATCCGTTCGATACGAAAGCGCCCTCCAAGCGCCTGCTGGCCGAGGAAATGCATCTGAGCCTGGCCACGGTGGAGCACGCCTACCAGCTCCTGTGCGAGGAGGGCTATATCGAGCCCCGCCAGCGCAGCGGGTACTACGTCTCCTTCCTGCCCGGAGATCCGTTCGCCGCGGCGCAGCTTCCGCAGAGCGCGCCTGCGTACCCCGCCGTGCATACCTCCGGCGCGGATCTCCCCTTCGGCGTTCTCGCGCGGGCGATGCGCAGCGTGCTTTCCGAATATCAGGAAGCGATCCTCGTCAAAACGCCCAACAGCGGCTGCATGGAACTGCGCGAGGCCATTTCGCGCTATCTTGCGCGCAGCCGGGGCCTGAATGCACGCCCGGAGCAGATCGTGATCGGCTCCGGCGCGGAATACCTGTACGGCCAGATCGTGAAAATGCTGGGGCGCGAACGCATCTACGGTCTGGAAGACCCGGGCTACGCGCGCATCAAGGAGGTCTACCAGGCAGAAGGCGCGCAGTGCGAAATGCTTCCGCTGGGGCACAGCGGCATCGAAAGCGCAGCCCTCGCCTCGTGCGCAGCCTCGGTTCTGCATATCACGCCCTATCGCTCCTACCCCACCGGCGTCACCGCCACGGCCTCCAAGCGGCACGAATACCTGCGCTGGGCCCAGCAGGACGGCCGCTGCCTGATCGAGGACGATTTCGAATCCGAATTCTCCGTGTCCGGCAAACCGGTCGAAACTCTCTTTGCCATGGCGCAGGGGCACCCCGGGGCGCATGTCATCTACCTGAACACCTTCAGCAAAACGATCTCGCCCTCGCTGCGCATCGGCTACATGGTCCTGCCCGAAGCCTATCTCCCCCTCTACGAGCGCGCCGCAGGGTTTTATTCCTGCACCGTACCCGCCTTTGAGCAATACGTGCTCGCCGCGCTCATCTCCGGCGGAGATTTCGAGCGGCATATTAACCGCGTGCGCCGCAAAAAGAGGCGCGAGCTGAGCGAAAAAGAGCGACCGTAACTCCCTAATAAAAAACGATCGGCCCCCGGCATGCAGAGCCGGAGGCCGATTTTTACTCGTTGGCGATATACATCGCCGGGCGCACCTCGGAATCGTTATAGTAATAAATGTAGAAGCCTCTTTTGCAGATATTCCCGATATCGCTGATGTAATACGCATGGTCTTCATCGCCAAAGGTGCGCAACCACCATTTGGAGTAGCCGCTCGGGTTCACGCGCAGCCCCTTGGCCCGGGCGTATTCGCTCGGCTTTGCCTGCAGCGCCTTGCCCAGCTTGAAGTACTCCTTGATCTCGTCCTTACTCAGCAGGAACACATTTTCCTGCGTGTCTTCTCCTTCGGAATAGAAGTAATCGCGCTCAACGGGGTTCTTCAGCGTGACGGTCATGATTTTCGCGCGCTCCTCGTCGGTAAACGCTGTTTCGTAAAACTCGCCGCCCAGCCACGCACGCAGCGTGCAATCCTGCCAGTACACAAGGCTGATATTGTCGTCCTCATCGCCGTACATATCGTTGTAGGGCATGTATTCGATAATGTCCTTCGCCAGCAGCAAAGTCTTTTCTTTATCTTTGCGCACCACGATCCACTCGATCGGCTCCGGCCCGTTTGTCAGGTCGTTATCCTGCTCATACCGGCCCATCACCACGATCTCCGGCTCCGTCTGCCGGGAACAACCCGCCGACAGCGCCACGCAAAGCACAAGCAGCGCCATGCATATCCTTTTCATATTCTGTTTTCCCCTTTTTTCCGTTTATCTATCGCACGGGCCTCGGCCTGCTGTTTTCAAGGCACAGCGTACACAAAATTCATTGGGAAATCGAATTCCGAGACCACTCCGTTGATCCAGAACCCGAACAGCCCCGCATAATACTGCGGGTACGACTGCCCCACAAAGTATTCGGCGTATTTTTCCTTGAACGCGGCCCAGCCGTCGATGCAGTTTTGCACGCCCGCATCGTCGATCGGGAACAGATACGGCTTGGCGCGCGCCATTTCCAGCGGCCCTGTCACAACGATATCTCCGCTTGCAATCTCGGGCCATTTGCCCTCGTGCAGCTCGCTCAGCTCTACGATGCGCGCCTGCGGATACCGATCGCGGAACCTCGTCCAATGCCCGGTCATATACCGGTTCGTGACCAGCCCGGTGATCCTGTCCGTCCCGGCGATCTGCTGCGCCTGCGCGATACAGCCGTCCAGCGCATCCGTTCTGTCGCCGGGCAGATACGCGCCGATGAACCACACGCCCCGCGCGATGCTCAGGCCGAGCAGAAGCGCAGCGACAGCGCGCCGGCTCTCCAACAGCTTTTCTGCGCCGTACGCGGTGTACAACAGCGCGATGCAGAAAAACGGGTACAGCGTACGCATGAACAGCGCGGATACGAACATGTTGTACAGCGCAAATCCGCCGGCGATCATGGGCAGCGCGATATACAGCAGCTTGTCCGCCGGCGCTTTATCGCCTTTTCGGCGCAAACAGCGCATGCCGACAAATGCAAACGCGGGCGCAAGCAGCAGATCGGAATACCCCAGCCAGTAGGCGGCCAGCGCAAACGCATGGTTCAGCGGCCCGCCGACCTCCACCCGGCTGCCGCTGAGCATATACGCCTTGATCTCCCTGCGGCACACATCGATGATATACCGCGGGTCTTTGATTACCTCGGGCGAGAGGATCAAAAAACCGGCAACGGCCAGCAACACGCCCGCGCAGATCAGCTTCGCGCGCGCCCGACCGCTCTTTTCGCGCAGGAACACCGCGCACAGCGGCGCCAGACAGAAATACAGCAGCGGGTATTTCACCGCGCCAAGAAAGCCGACCAGCACCCCCGAAGCATACAGCCAGACGTTTTTCCCGCCGCCCGTCCATTGCGCCGTGCAATATACTGTCAGCATCAAAAGCGCAAAGGAGATCGCATCCCCCGTACCGTAGCGCGATTGCTCAATATGTAAAAGCGAGAACGCCAGCAGCGCCGTATACACCGCCATGCTCTTTCCGCCGCCAAAGTGCTTTTTCAAAAGCATTAGGCCAGTCAGGCCGCCAACGCCGAAGTACACCAGCGAGGCGATGCGGTTCCACACGCGCGCATCCTGCGCAAGGCCCGTAAGCCTACCGATTGCCCATGCAAGCAGCTGAAAGGGCAGAAAAAAGAAATAGCTGCCCTCGGGATAGGGCTTTGTTTCCGTATACTCCGCGCCGCGCAGCAGCACATCGCGCAGCGAAGTCGCCCCCTGCACGAACACGTGCTCGTCCGGGTGGTTCAGCATTTCATGCGTAAGGATCGGCAGGCGCGTACACAAAACGAGCGCGAGCAGCGCCGCCGCGCACAGCCAGAATCTCCTGTTGTTCATCGCCTGCGCCTCCTTTGTATCGAAATCCCGTTTCTCTCCATTCCTGTCAAGGCCATTTTTCGGCCCGGCGCGCCATATGGCTTTGCCAATACAGCCCGCCCTGCAGACCCCAGAGTCCCATCCGTATTGAGGCGAGCACGCCTGCCGCCGCGGCGAACCACCGCGCCGCTTGCCGGGTTCGGAAAAACTTCGCGTTCTATTATACCGCATACGCCCTTGTTTGACAAACGCCCCTGCCCGCTATATAGTAGTAAGCAAACGACCGCAAAGGAGAATTTTCATGACGCAGCAACGCTTCGCCGAACTCATCCGCCACTGCGGCCCCATCGTGCCGGAGGGCATGGGCCGAACCCTTCTCGGCCTCTCGCCCAGCGCGCAGCCCCCTCTGTTCGATCACGCGCTTCTGGACACGGCCCTGTCCGCCTGCCATGTGCCGCAGGATAAGACCGAGCTGCTGCGCGGCGCGCTGCATACCATCGAGCAGGATCCGCTTCTGCTTGAGCTGACGCACGCCATGGCGACCGACTGCCATCGGGCCCATAACCGGGCTGTCGGCTGCGAATTCTCCTCTGCCCCCACGCCTGCGTGCCTGACAGGCTTCGCGCAGGAGGCCTATGCGTTCCTGTTCGGCCTCGCTTGCATGGAAGAAGGCCGCAGGCAGCTGCGCGAGCGCGGCGTGCCCGAGCAGTGCGACGCCGACATCCCCGAGCGCATGATCCGTAAACAGCTGCGCAAGTTTACCGAGACCGGCTCCATCGCCTTTGATGATTTCCCCTGGGATATCGGCTTTTACGCCTGTTCCATCTTCTTTATCGATCGGTTCTATTTCATCCCCTATCTGCATTCCCAGCCCGAAGCCTGGCGCAATGCCGAAACGGGCGAGGTGATCGCCCTGTGGCCCGCGGGCGAGCGCATCCGCCTCGACGGCCAGCTCGACGGCGTGAACGGCATTGCGGATCCCGCCGCCATCACCACTATATATGAAGAGACCGGCGCGCATGTCACCGCGCATCCGGTCGACCCGCAGGGCCTCGTCCGCCTCGCGCCCATCACGCTGGAGAAAGCGCGCTGGCAGCGCGTGTTGGGCGACGGCGATTATCTGCTCGCGCTGCACATCCCGGGAGGCGAGGGCTACACGCCCGAGCGCGTGCGCTCCTCCTGCGAAAAGGCGCTCGCGTTCTACGACCGCTATTTCCCGGAGCTGCCCGTCAAGGGCTTCTGGAGCGAGAGCTGGCTGTACGACCCGGGCCTTGCCGCCGTGCTCAAGCCTGACAGCCGCATTTTGCAGGTACAGCGCCAGTTCTACTGCTATCCCACCCCTGAGGGCGAAGAAATGGTCAAGTACGAAGTCTTCGGCACCGACGCAATCGACCCCGCGACCGTGCCGTGCAAGACCAGCCTGCAGAAGAACCTGTGCGCCGCATGGCTTGCCGGCGCGCATTTCCACACCACCGGCATGTTCCTCCTGCGCGAGGACGTGCCGCAGGTCGGCTCCGCTCCCTACCGCAAATGATTCCCAATTTCCGGAAGAACCCTTTCCGCGAACAGGCTAAGCGTTCCTCCGCCATCCGCATCCGAACACACAGCAAACCCTGCGCCCCGCAATATCGCCCCTAACGGCGCTGCGGGGCATTTTTTCGATATTATTTTATCGATTGAGCGTATGTCATCATTTTTCCTTGCATTTCCTAACAATCCGCAGTATAATTTTAACGAAAAATGGCAAATTCTGCCAAATTTCTGTATTCGGCCCGATCAATATTCGTATTTGTCCGGATACCACAAAAGATTGGGAGGGTATCTTTCATGACTGGTCTTCCTCTGATCATCGCCTTCGTCATCGCAGTCATTCTGATGATCGTGGCGATCTCCAAGTTCAAGGTCCATCCGTTCCTGTCCATCATGGGCGTGTCTCTGCTGCTGGCCCTGGTCGCCGGCATCCCGCTGACGGACATCCCCGGCGTCATCGGCGCGGGCTTCTCCGGCACGTTCAGCTCCATCGGTATCGTCATCATTCTGGGCGCGTTCATCGGCTCCGTTCTGGAAGCCACCGGCGCTGCCCTGAAGCTGGCCGACATGGTCATCAAGCTGGTGGGCAAAAAGCGCCCCGAGCTGGCCATGGAACTGATGGGCTGGGTCGTCTCCATCCCCGTCTTCTGCGATAGCGGCTTCGTTATTCTCGATCCCATCCGCCGCGCGCTGGTCCGCCGCACCGGCGTTTCCTCCGTGGCGATGACCGTGGCCCTGTCCACCGGCCTGTACATTTCCCACGTCTTCATCCCGCCGACGCCCGGCCCCATCGCTGCGGCGAGCACCCTGGGCATTGGCGACAGCCTGCTGCTGGTCATGGCTCTGGGTCTGCTGTGCTCCATCTTCCCGCTGGTCGCCGGCCTGGTGTATGCCAAGTTCATCGGCAAGCGCGAAAAGAGCGCGGACGAGACCGTTTCCACCAATGAAGTCGTGAAGACCTATGAAGAGCTGGTTGCCGAATACGGCAAGCTGCCCGGCGGCTTCAATTCCCTCGCTCCGCTGGTCGTGCCGATCGTCTTCATGGCTCTGGGCACTGTCAAGAGCATGGCCGGCCTCACCGGCGCCTTTGCGGATCTGCTCACCTTCCTGGGCACTCCCATCATCGCGCTGACCGTGGGCACCATCTTTGCCATCGCGCAGCTGGCTACCGCCAAGAAGATGGACAAGTTCTATGATCTGGTGAACGACACCCTGAAGACCGTCGGCCCGATCCTGTTCGTCACCGCCGCCGGCGGCGTTCTGGGCAAGGTCATTTCCAACACCACCATGATCGCCTACATCACCGAAAACGCCCCCGCGCTGATGAGCATGGGCATCTTCTTCCCGTTCCTGCTGGCCGCCATCCTGAAGACCGCGCAGGGCTCCTCCACCGTCGCCATCACCACCACCGCGGGCATCGTCGCCCCGATGATGGCGCAGCTGGGTCTGGACACCACCGTTCTGGCCTCTCTGACCGTTATGGCCATCGGCGCCGGCGCCATGACCGTCTCCCATGCGAACGACTCCTACTTCTGGGTCGTTACCAACTTCGGCAAGATGACCCCCCAGCAGGGCTACAAGACCCAGACCATCCTCACTCTGGTCATGGGTATCGCCTCCATCGTGGGCATCTGGGTTCTGTCTCTCCTCTTCTGATATCCCATACCGTTTCGCGGGCAGGGTGGCAGCGCCATCCTGCCCGTTCACACACTGCTATTCTTGTATAAAGGAGCGCACTCCTCTATGAACACTCTTCTGCGCAAACACGCCAATGCGATCATCGAATCCTCCATCAACGCCGTAAAGCCCGATGAAGCCGTCGCCCGCGCGCTGGCCGGCAAGGAATTCTCCGGCCGCGTGGTGCTGGTCGCCGCCGGTAAGGCCGGTTGGCAGATGGCCAAAGCCGCGCACGACTGTCTGGGCGACCGCATCGATTCCGGCGTCGTCGTCACTAAATACGAGCACGTCATGGGCCCCATCGCCAATTTTGACTGCCGCGAGGCCGGCCACCCGGTTCCCGATGAGAACTCCTTCTCCGGCACCCAGGCCGCGCTGGATCTGGTTTCCGATCTGACTGAAAACGACACCGTGCTCTTCCTGCTCTCCGGCGGCGGCAGCGCGCTGTTCGAAAAGCCGCTGGTCGCGGGCGAAGTTCTGCAGGATATCACCGGCCAGCTGCTGGCCTGCGGCGCGGATATCGTGGAGATCAACACCATCCGCAAGCGCCTCTCCGCCGTAAAGGGCGGCCGCTTTGCCCAGATCTGCGCCCCCGCGCAGGTGTTCTCCATCGTGCTTTCCGATATTCTGGGCGACCCGCTGGATATGATCGCCTCCGGCCCCGCCTATCCGGACAGTTCCACCTGTGAACAGGCCGTCGCCATCGCCGAAAAGTATAATCTCAAGCTGACCGACGAGGTGAAGGAACTGCTGACCAAGGAGACCCCCAAGGAGCTGAACAACGTGACCACGCAGATCACCGGTTCCGTGCGCGAAC
>JAFQGN010000104.1 GCA_017398245.1 Clostridia bacterium
AATGCTTACAGCTGTATTGAAAAGGTATACACCTGCATATACTGCATGTGCGGCAGAATTATCCCGCCATTGAAAGAACAATCTGCTGTTAGAACGCAAAGTGGCGGAACGGCATATATCTCCTGGCTTCTGTTGCTGTTGATGTGGTGAACGGCGATGAACTGCGGAAAGCTGCTTTTGCAGCTCGCTCCCGGAAATACCAATGTAAACATCACAATCCATAGCTGTTTCTTTAGTGGTGTATATACGAAAATGAAAAAGTATTGCCATGTAATAAAGCATTTTTCTCGGTTTTTGATTAACAATGCCGGGTTCGTTTGGAAGATGGTGGATACGAACCATCCTGTTGTCAAAGTTGCATAGCACGCAATGAGCGCGGATAAATGGCACGCAAACGGAGTAGTGCTCTGTTGTTGCTCAAACAATCGCTATAACAGGATGAGGAGCTTTGAAATATTGATAGGGGAGTCATGGGCTCAAATCTGTGACGACATATAATACATACGAGGGTGAAAAAATGATCTACTATCTCATGCTCCTGTGCATGCCGCTGGTGGCTTCTTGCCAGAGCATTGCGCAAAAGCAATATAACATCAAGTGCGAAAAGCCGAACGTCATCCTCTTTTCCTCGGTCACCTCCTTCATCGCGCTGTGCTTTTTTCTGATCACATCGCGCCTGCAGCTCACGTTCGATGCGCGCCTCGTGCCGTATTCGCTGGGTTTTGCCGTGTGCTATGCCTGCGCGTGGATCGGCACGGTGCTGGCCGTGCGCTATGGGTCCATCGCCATTTCCAACCTGATCGTCTCCTGCTCGCTCATTTTTCCGACGGCCCTCGGCGTTCTACTGGGCGAACCGCTTACTGCGCGCATTGTGCTGGGCGTTGCGCTCTTGCTGTGCGCAATCGTGCTGGTCAATGTGAAAAAGGGCGGAAAAGAGAAATTCTCGCTGAAATGGTTCGCCTGCGTGATGGTTGCGTTCTTTGGCAACGGCTGCTGCTCGATCATGTCCAACCTGCAAAAACGTACGCTTGGCGACGCCTACACCCATGAATTCATGATCATCGCGCTGCTCGCAGCAGCGGTCCTGCTGCTCATCTGCGCCGTGGCGACGAGCAAAAACGTGAAGGCGGATTTCAAAGCCTGCCTGCCGTATTCGGCGTCCAACGGCATTGCGAACGCCGTGCTCAATTTCATGACGCTGACCATCATCGGCAACATCCCCAACACCGTCTTCTATCCCACCAACTCCGCCCTGAACATGCTTTGCGCGTTCCTGCTCGGGTATTTTGTATACAAAGAGCGCTTCGGAAAGCTGCAATACGTCGGCTATGCGCTCGGCGCGGTGACGATCGTCATGCTGAACCTGTAAAAGAAAAGACCGCTCGCAAGAGCGGTCTTTTTGTGTGCCCAAAACTACCGTACGCGCAGCGCGCAGCCGGAATTCTTGCCAATGATACAGTCGTTTTCCACGCGCATAATGCCGTTGACCAGCAGCGCGCGTACGCCCGTGCCCATCTGCGCGGGCGAGGCAAACGTCGCCGCTGAACCGAAGCTGTCCGGTTCAAACACGAGGATGTCCGCTGCGTTTCCGACCGTAAGCAGACCTCGCCCCTGCAGCTGCAAACGCGCGGCGGGCATGGAGGTCATTTTGCGTATGGCGGCTTCTGCGCTGAGAATACGCCTTTCGCGCACAAAATCGGCATAGAATTTCGGGAACGCGCCGTACATGCGCGGGTGCGGGGTATCGGTATCGGCGTAAATGGCGTCCGAGATCAGCGAAGAATAGGGCAGCTGCGCGATCGCGTCCACATCCGCCGGGTCCATGGAAAGATTGATGATGGCCGTCTGACCGTTTTCGCTGTGCATCAGGTGCGCGGCCAATGCTGCAGCGTCCTCATAGCCGTATTTTTCGGCCGCCTCCTGCACAGAAAGGCCCAGATAACGGGTGTTTTCCGGCATGGCGGATGCGATGAGAATGCGATCCCATCCCAGCGTAACAGCGTAGTTGTCCCAATCGGGATAGGTCACGGCGAGCGTTTCGCGCAGGCGTTCCAGCCCCTGCTTTGTGCCCAGCAGCTGCAGGGCGGCATTCATATCCCCCTGCACGAAGGCGGGCGGCAGCATGGTCGTCAGCGCGGTCGAGCCGCCGATATAGGGGTAAAAATCCACCGTCACATCCTGTCCACGCGCGCGGGCAGATTCGATCAACTCGATCGCCCGGTGGATCTCGCACCCCCAGTTGTGCATCCCGCACGATTTAAAGTGGCTGATCTCCAGCGGACACTGCGCATCGCGCGCGATCTCAAGCACCTCGCGCACGCTGGAGACGAGCGTGTCGCCCTCGCCGCGGATGTGCGTGATCAGCGGCTTTCTGCCGCCCCTGAGCGCGCGCAGCAGTGCGGAATATTCTTCTTTTTGGGTGTAGAACTCGGGCAGATACATGATCCCGGCGGAAACGCCCGCCGCGCCGGCAGAAAGCGCCTCGGCGATCATGTCCGCGCCGTTTGCAAGCTGTGCAGAGCTCAGCGGCGCATCGGAAAACCCGCTGAGCGTTATGCGCACCGCGCCCAGGCCGATCATCGCAGCGGTGTTCAGCGCAGGTCGGCTATTCTCCAGCGCACTGAGATATTCTGGGAAGGAATAGCGGAATCCTTCCGGGTATCTGCCTAAAATGGGAAAATCGTTCAGCCGCTTTTCTTCGGCATGCGGCCCGAACCCGGGCGAGAGCGAAAAGCCGCAGTTGCCCGCGGCGGTGGTCGCAATGCCCTGCCGCAGCTCGATCTCCATCGAGGAGCCCAGCAGCGGTTTTGCGTCCATATGGCGGTGGATATCCACAAGCGCAGGGCACACGATCGCTCCCTGCGCGTCGATCACCTCCGCGTTTTCGATCGTTCCGATCGCGCCGATGGCGGCGATGCGCCCGTTTTCAATTAAGACATCGCCCGGGAATGCGCTTTTCCCGCTGCCATCGATGACCGTGCCGTTAATGATCAGCGTGCGCATTACAGCAGCTCCTCCGGCAGAGTATCGGCCACGCGGCTGCGCGCATCGACCTTCCAAACGCCGGTCAGACGGCCGTTTTCGCAAACATAGGCGGCGTCGTACAAAGTGGTGGTCGGGCAGATGTGCGTCGGTACGGCAAACAGAACGCTGCCGACAGCGGGCCGCTCGTCTTCATAGCCGGGGTTCATTTTGAACACCCAGTGTTCTTCACTGCTGAGAACGGGCGTGCATTTTTCTTCCATGCCAAAGAGCACGCCGCGCGGGTTTGCATCGGCCGAGATGGCCTTCGTACCGGTATCGAGCGTGAACAATCCTTCCGCCGGGTGTGAGATCACGCGCGTGAGCACCGCGGCCGCGGGCTGCACGGCAATATCCGGGAAATTCCCGCAGTAGCCGGCATCGGAAACGAAGAGCGTGCCGGGGGAGAGGAACACGTTTTCCAGCTGCGCATGGCA
>JAFQGN010000105.1 GCA_017398245.1 Clostridia bacterium
AGCCCAGCAGCGCGATGCGGCCAAAGCGCGCCATGCAGTCCAGCGCCTGATCGAAGCCCTTTCCGACCCCGGTTACCTCAATGCAGACCGGCACGCCGCCGCCGGAAAGCTCCTTTACGCGCTCGGCAGATCCTTCCTGAGACGGATCGAGCGCGTAATCCGCGCCGATCTCCAGCGCCTGCGCACGGCGCTCGGGTACGAGATCTGCAGCAATGATGGGCGTCGCGCCGGCAGCGCGCAGGAGCTTTACGGCAAGCTGGCCGAGAAGGCCCTGTCCCATGACCAGCGCCGTTTCGCCGATCTCAAGGCGAGTTTTGCGGATGGCGGCCAGCGGGAAGGTCGCGATGAAGCTGATCGCAGCTTCCTCAAGGGAAAGGCGGTCGTCAGGAATCTTGACGACGTTCTTTTCGTCAACTGTGTTGTAATTCTTGTGCTTTCCCCAATAGACCACAACTCGGTCGCCGGGCACTACGCTTTTTACGTCCTTGCCGCATTCGACCACGATGCCTGTGCTCGAATAGCCGGATGTGCGCGGGAAAACGACCGGCGGATCATAAGGGGTATTGATCCCGACGTTCGGATCGCCGGTGATGTTGGCGCGTTCGGTGCCGCAGCTTACGGTGCTGAAGGCGGTCTTCACGCGCACGGAATGATCGCCGAGCGCATCGGCGGGCATATCGACGAGATTAGCGGTATTGACATCGGTGAAAACGATTTGCTTGACGAATGAATCCATATGTATTTCTCCTTTCATATCGGCATAAGGGAAAAACGAAAAACGAGACCGGGCGTTCTTGCGGATGCAGGCTCCGGCAGAAGACAGGCGCCTGTTTATTCTTCGTCTATGGTCAGAACGACCTTGCCCACGCTCTTGCCCTCTTCCAGCAGCGCGTGCGCCTCTTCGGCCTTGGTGATGGGCAGCACGGCGTAGATCGTGGGGCGCACTTCGCCTGTTTCTACCTTCGGCCACACATCGCGCACAAGGTTTGCAAGCAGTTCTGCCTTGAATTCGGGCGTTTTGCTGCGCAGAGTGCTGCCGATCAGGCGGATATTCTTCATGAACATCGTGCGCAGGTTCACCGGCGTGATATCGCCCGCAAGCGTCGCGATCATGATCCACCGGCAGCCGTAGGCGACATGCGGGAAGCATTCGCCGACTTTCTCGGAGCCGAGGCAGTCGATGGCGAGGTTCAGCGGATGACCGGCGGCTTCTTCCCGTGCAAGAACCTCCGCAACGCTTTCCTTGGAAGTATCGATCACCACGTCGGCATGCAAATGCCCGATCGAAGCGGCGACCTTCTCGTTCAATACGCTTGTGAGCACGCGCAGACCGAACGCCTTTGCCATGGGGATCACCACGCTGGCCAGTCCGCTCGCGCCTGCGTGCATGAGGAAGGTCTGCCCGGACTTTGCGCCGCCTTCATAGAAAAGATTGAGGTATGCCGTTGCAAACGCTTCCGGCAGTGCAGCGGCTTCGACCAGCGAAAGCCCCTTGGGCACGGGCATGACCATGCCGTGCGGCACACATACATACTGCGCATATCCGCCGCCGCCCAGCAGCGCGCACACTTCGTCGCCGATCTTCCATTTGCTCTCGCGCTGCGCTTGTGCAGAAAGCTCGCAGATAGTGCCCGCGACCTCCAAACCGGGCCAGTCCGGGCAGCCGGGCGGCGGGGGATACGTCCCCGCGCGCTGCATGAGGTCGGCGCGGTTTACGGCAGCGGCGCGCACCTTGATGCGCACTTCCCCGGCGCGCAGCGCAGGCATTTCCACTTCCTGCCATACAAGCGAACGGTCTTTTTCGATTACGATAGCTTTCATACGGTTCTTCCTCCTTGCAAAGGCAAAGCGTTTTCCAGATAATATCATTGTACCATTTTGACATGCAAAGAAAATATGCTATACTACAAAAAAGAGAACGATCCTATCGTTTGACGAAAGGGAGAAAGCGATGAATACCCTTGTTTCCGCATCCGGTCTCGTGTTTTTCAAAGCCGAGCGCTACATGTATCTGCAGCATCATGTGTTCGATACGAGCAGCTGCCCGCGCCCGCATTTCTGCATGGGTCTGATCACCGAAGGGAACGGTACATTCAAAAACTGTGCCACCGGCGAGCGGATCCATGTTGCGCCGGGCGAGATCATTTTTGTGCCGATCACCTCGCGCTATGTTTCCACATGGGATGGCGATCCGCGCGTTTCCTATATCAGCATGCACTTTATTTTCAACGCTCCGGGCATTTTTTCGCGCCAGCGCAATTTTGAACTGCAAAAGATCACTCCCGCAGATTTCGAAGGAACACTTAAAACCTTTGAATATGTGCTTGAACACTACAAGACGAGCGATGAGGCGACGCAGCTCGAGGTGCTCTCCCGGTTCTACGGCCTCCTTTCCAGACTTCTTCCTCAGCTCGAAACGAGAGACGAAGCGCCGGTGGACGCACGGCTTTTGCGCGCTGTGGATTATATCGAAGAAAACTATACTGAAAATATCGCTGTCGAGCAGCTGGCGACGGCCTGCCAGATGAGCGTATCGCGTTTTTTTCCTTGCTTCAAAAAGGCGATGGGCGTGACTCCGGTGGATTATATAAATCACGTGCGCGTGCGCATGGCGATTATCGCACTCATGCACAGCGAGGATTTTTCCATAGAGAGCATCAGCGAAAAAGCGGGGTTCGAATCTGCCGCGTATTTCAGGCGCGTCTTCAAGCGCATCACCGGAAAGACCCCGCGCGAATACCGGAAAACGGCAATGGAGATATAAAAAAGGATAAGGATCTGTCCTGTGCGGCAAACGGCCCTAAGGCTATGGCCTGCAGCGGCATTGTTAAGATGAACGGAAAATGAAGCGGTTGTTTTATCTTTTATCCGTTCGGCTTTGGGAGTATAATCAGAACTACATGACAGGCATTCTGCAAAAGGGAGCGTGACTGCGGTGAAGATGCTGCTCGACGGAAAATGGCGTGGCGAGGGCTTTTCCCCAAATGGAGAGAAAATGAGCTTTGAGGGCACTGTGCCCGGATGCGTGCATACCGATCTCTTGGCCTGCGGCAGGCTCAAGGATCTTTTCTGGCGTGATCAGGCTAAGGATGCAAAATGGATCGAAGACTGGAACTGGGCCTATGAAAGAACATTTACAGTGAATGAAGCGCCGAAGGACGCACAACTGATCTTTGACGGACTGGATACCTACGCAAGCGTCTATCTCAACGGCGTTGAGATCGGTCGTGCGGAGAATATGTTTATACCGCATACGTTCGCTGCAAAAAGCCTTCGCGCGGGTGAGAACGCGCTGAGGGTCGTCTTCCGATCGCCGATCGCCATGACGAACGGCCTTCCGGAGCGTTCCGCTGCGTTTACATGGGAACGGCTGTATACCCGAAGGCTGCAGTGCGCCTATTCGTGGGACTGGGTGGACCGCTTTGTCACAATGGGCATCTTCCGCAGCGTCTGCCTGCACTGGGCCGAGCACTGCGAGATCGAGGATGTTCGCTGCGAGACCCGCGCAGTGGATGCGTTCGGCGCGCTGCTGTTCTGCCATGCCGACTTCAGCCATATTGGCGAGGTGGATTTTTGTCGCCTGACGCTGCATGCGCCCGACGGAACGAAGGTGTATGAAAAGCGCCGCAGGATCGTCGAAGATGGCCTGTCTGAAATGATCGACGTCATGCATCCGCAGCTTTGGTGGCCCAATGGCTACGGCGATCAGCCGCTGTACCGCCTGACGGTCTGCGCAGAGAGAGAAACGGGGGAGGAGCTTGACAAGCGTGAGCTGAAGGTGGGCATCCGCACGGCCCGAATCCTGCAAAAGCCGGATCTCCCCGGCAGCAAGAACCATGAAAAATGCCTGGAACTCAAGCAGGGCGGGCATGTTTCCGGGAACAATTCCTTCTGGGACCGGAACGAAGAGGACGAGTTTTCCGGCTTTACGCTCATCGTCAATGGCGTCAAGGTATTCTGCAAAGGCGCAAACTGGGTGCCCTGCGAACCGTTTCCCTCTGCCGAAACTCCTGAAAAGATCAGAAAACTGCTGGAAATGCTCCGGGACGCCAACGGCAATATGGTGCGCATCTGGGGCGGCGGCCTGTTTGAGCAGGATGCGTTTTACGATATCTGCGACGAACTGGGCCTGATGGTCACGCAGGATTTCCTGATGGCCTGCGGCAGCTATCCTGAGTGGGACGACAGCTTCCTTGCGCATCTGCAGCAGGAAGCCGCGCATGCGGCACGCAGGCTGCGCAACCACGCCTGCCTGATGTGGTGGACAGGCGATAACGAAAACGCCATGGATGCAGACGAGGATATGGCGGATTACCACGGCAGGCGTTCTGCGCTGCGCGCCATCGGCCCGGTGCTGGAGCAGATGGACCCCAACCGTCCGTTCCTTCCCTCCAGCCCCTATGGCGGCCGTCCGTACGGCTCCATTACCCGCGGCACAACGCACAACACCAACTATATCGGAGAAACATTTTCGTATATCCGAAACCATGATATGCAGGATTACCGAAAGGTCTTCGAACGCTATCTTTCCCGCTTCTGCGCGGAGGAGCCGATCATGGGCATGCCGTCCGAATCAACGCTTCTGCGCTTTATGACGGCAGAGGATATCTACGGTGCAGATGAATCGATGATGCGGTTCCATACCAAGAACAATCCCGCCGAGGCGTTCAGAGAATTCCAGATCTACGATTACATTCCGACCATCACCGAAAAGGTGCTCGGCAAAGCAGCATGTCCCGAGGACAGACTGACGAAGCTGCAGTATATCCAGTATGAGTGGATCCGGATGACTATGGAGATCTATCGCCGCAACAAGTGGTTCTCTTCCGACATGATCTATTGGATGCTGAACGATTGCTGGCCTGCAAACGGTTGGGCGATCATCGATTACTATGCCCGTCCGAAGGCTGCATGGTATGGGTTTAGGCGCGCAGCTCAGCCGGTCATCGCGTCGGTTGACTGCAAAGACGGAACCTATCAGGTGTATGTCTGCAGCGACGGTCACGAGCCCCGAAGCGGCAAGGTCCGCCTGTTTATTCAGCCCTTTGATCGTGAAGATCCCGTCTGCGAGAGAGGGGCAGAGTTCAGCATCGGCGGTAATGAAAGCGCGGTCGTGCTTTCGGCTGCATTGCCTGCAGCGAAGGAGGGCGAGCTGCTGATCGCTGAAATTCAGGGCGATACCTTCTTTGACAGGACCTTTTTCTTCGAAAAGCGGCCGCAGGACTGCAGTTTCCCGGGCGATTTGCCGATCGTTGAAGAAGTCACCGACCATTCCGTCACGCTGCGCGCCGAGCGGTATATCCATGCGGTTTCGCTGGATGGAGAAATGCTTTTCGATGACAACTTCTTCTCCATGCTGCCCGGAGAAAGAAAAACGGTGCAGTTTGCGCCGCAGGGCTCTTCTGAGATCCGTATTCGTGCCTTGAATTTTGCAGGTCCGTCCTGCGTGATCTCTGCAGCGAAACAGTCTGCCCGATGACCGCCACAACAAAAGCATATAGTATAATGCGCAAAAGAAAAGGAGTTCTCCGCTGGGAGAACTCCTTTTCTTTTGCCAAAATGCAGATGCCCGTCCTGCCCGCAAAACGGGCTTTCGGATGCCGTGGGTCATCATGCGGAGTGGGAACGGGCCGGCGTTGGCGGATCGGTCACGTTTTCTCTTCGATGCTCCTGACAAGATCCGTCTGCTCCTTATTGCCGACCGCTGCCCGCTTCAGCATACAGCTCCCGCGCGGCCAGCACAAGGAACATATAATGAGAGGACCCGCCGCCCAGAACATATTCCGTCTGCTGCCAGAGATAGGGCCACGGCAGCAGCTCCGGGAAATCAGGCCGGATGAGCGCTGTACCGGAGATCACGCCGCCGGGAATGAACGAAAAATCCGCACGGTTTATGCCATAGGCGATCGTGGCGGATTCTGCGCCCACGCCGGAAGCGAAGGAGATCGCATTGCTGCCCGGATGGCAGCCGAGAATGAAATTCAGCGCGTCGGAGATCAGCTGCGGGCCGAAGAGTTCCGGAAACGCCTTGTGCAGGAAATAATACTCGAAGCCCAGCCTCTGAATATCCCAGCCTGCGCCCCAGATGTGAGGGCGATAGGGGATGCCGTAGGGCGTTTCGGCGCTTTGCGCATCCATTTCCGCTTTCAGAACGGGCAGGGCATTGCGCAGCGCCTCGGTGAACGCGGGATCGTCCAATGCGTGCACAGCGCGTGCTGCGATCCAGCCCGGCGCCCTGATGCGCTCGGCGATCGTATCCGTATTTTTCAGAAGATACGCGCGGTATTCGTCGTCTCCCGTCGCCAGCAGAAGCTCTGCTGCGGCGTGGATCTTCGCGTTCTCCGCTTCTGCAGTGTCGACTCTCGTCACACGATACAGTTCTTCAGCGGCAGACAGGGCCTGCCCGGCCAGTTCGTCGTTGAACCCCTTCAGGACGCGCGCGGTGGCGGCCAGCTTTGCGGCGGTGGTCAGCTCGCGCGGCGGGTTATCCTCGGTAAACACCCAGCGGTCGTCCGCATTGCCCGGGATATTGTCCGTCATGGCAGCGGAATCGCCCAGAAGCACATATTGCCGCAGATCATTGCAGATGATCCCGCGGTACAGTCTTCCGAGCGCTCGGTATGCCCCTACAACGGACAGCGCCCCGTGCTCGATCTGCTGCAGAATATCGTTCTTGCCGTCCGGCTGATGGATCTCCACGCGCTTTGCGGCCTGATCGACCGTCGTCGCATCCCAGTGCACGCCGAATGCTTCATACGCCAGCGCAAGGATATAGCATTCGCCGATCTGCGATTCGACGCGCAGGTCGAAATCGCCCGCATCATGCCAGCCGCCTGCGTTCAGCCCGGGCACGTGCTCGCCGCTTTGGTATTTCGTCAACGTGGAAGGCCCCTGCACATATCCGTCGATGTGATTATAGTTCACCGGCGCCATGCTCGCGTCGTCC
>JAFQGN010000106.1 GCA_017398245.1 Clostridia bacterium
CCCAGCGTAACCCCGTGTGCATCTCACCAAAAAGAACCTCCCCTTTCGGGGAGGTTCTTTGCGATGATTACTTGGCGTAGTCCACCGCGCGCTTTTCGCGGATGACGTTGACCTTGATCTGTCCCGGATATTCCATTTCCTGCTCGATGCGCTTGCAAATTTCCTTTGCAAGGATGATGGTGCCGGCGTCGTTGATATCGTCGGGCTTGACCATCACGCGCACTTCGCGGCCGGACTGGATCGCATAGGATTTTTCGACGCCCTCGAAGGAAGTGCAGATCTCTTCCAGCTTGTCCAGCCTCTTGATGTAGTTTTCCAGCGATTCGCGGCGCGCGCCCGGCCTTGCGGCAGAGATCGCGTCGGCAGCCTGCACCAGAACGGCCTCTACCGTGGTGGGCTCGACGTCGTTGTGATGTCCGGCGATGCAGTGGATGACCGCTTCGCTCTCGTGGAACTTGCGGGCGAGATCCACGCCGATGGAAACGTGCGTGCCTTCGACTTCGTGGTCGATGGCCTTGCCGATATCGTGCAAGAGACCGCCGCGCTTGGCGACGTTGACATCGGCGCCCAGCTCAGCCGCCATGACGCCCGCCAGATGGCTGACTTCGATGGAATGCTTGAGCACGTTCTGGCCGTAAGAGGTGCGGTACTTCATGCGGCCCAGCAGGCGGACCAGTTCATGATGCACGCCGTGCATATTGGTCTCGAACACAGCCTGGTCGCCGGCCTCGCGGATCTGGTTGTCCACCTCGCGGCGGGCCTTTTCGACCATTTCCTCGATGCGGGCGGGATGGATGCGGCCGTCCATGATGAGCTTTTCGAGCGCGATGCGCGCGATCTCGCGGCGGACGGGATCGAAGCCGGAAATGATGACGGCTTCGGGAGTGTCGTCGATGATCAGATCCACGCCGGTAGCGGTCTCCAGAGCGCGGATATTGCGGCCTTCGCGGCCGATGATGCGGCCCTTCATGTCGTCATTGGGCAGGGCGACGACGGAGACGGTGGTCTCGGCCACGTGGTCTGCCGCGCAGCGCTGGATGGACATGGCAACGATGTTGCGGGCCTTCTTTTCCGCCTCTTCCTTGGCGCGGGATTCGATATCGCGCACCATCACGGCGGCGTCGTGGTAGGCGTCCTTCTGGATCCTGTTCATCAGGATCTGGCGCGCCTCTTCCATGGTCATGTTGGAAATGCGCTCCAGCTCGGACTGCTGCTGGTCGTGGAAGGCCTGAGCCTCCGCATGCAGCTTTTCGGCTTCGGCGTACTTCTGGTTGAGGGATTCCTCGCGGTGTTCCAGGTTGTCCAGTTTCTTGTCAAGCGTCTCTTCGCGCTGGCTGACACGACGTTCGAGCCTTGTCACTTCGCTTCGGCGGTCGCGGATCTCTTTGTCCAGATCGCTCTTGAGGCGGATGATTTCTTCCTTGGCCTCCAAAATGGCCTCTTTCTTCTTATCCTCAGCCTTGCGCGTGGATTCTTCCAGCAGGTTGCGGGCGAATTCTTCGGTACGGCCGATCTTCTTTTCCATCACGCTCTGACGGTAGAAGTAGCCGCCCGCAGCGCCGGCTGCAAGCGCGAGCAAAGCAGTGATGATCACAATCAACGGTGTGGGCAAGCGTCGTTTCCTCCTTTCGTTCTTCCTCTCATTTTAGTCTTCAACCGGCCATGGCCGGATCAAATGCTAAACCATGCGTCGATACCTTTCCCAAGACTACATGATTAACAGAATAAGTATATCTTCTTTCGTGCAATATGTCAAATCGACGGCAGGAAAACAACGCGCGCATCTTGCGTAAAAAAGCGGCAAAAAGCCCGCGTTTGCGGCAAAAAACGGCCCAAACCACGCCCGTTTGCGCCGCGCGTCCATCCCCAGCAGTAAAATTTAACAAAACAGACCGCGGTTTCCTTTTCCCGCAGCCCGGCCCGTTCCCAAACGCCGAAAGCGGCCTGCGCCCGCGCGCAAGCCGCCTTTTGCTTTGTTCAACCGTTTTTCCCTTTTACCTGCGGCGCTCGGCCATCAGCTCGCGCGATTCCTTGCCCGTCATGTGCTCTATGGTCATCTCCAGCAGGCACAGGCGCGAAAGGGGCTTGTTGGCCGCCATGGCCTCAAAGTTGCGCTGGTCGAACTGATCCAGCACGGCATCGCCCGCCATGGGCCCGAAAATATGCTGCTCGCGGCCCTTGATATCGTTCGGCACGAACCTGTCCGACAGCGCGCGGATGGCGGTCACCTTTTCCTGCACATCCTCCAGAATGCGGACGCGGCCGAAGGCGATCACGCTGCAATAATAGGTGGTGAATTTTTCCGGCACCACGTCGTCGCGGCTGATCACGCAGAAGCTGGCCTTGTCGCAATTACGGATCGCGTCGATCTTGTGGCCTTCCGACGCGCAGTGGAAATAGATCTTGCCATCGCAATAAAAATGGCTCATCGGCACGGCGTAGGGGTAGCCGTCGTCGCCCAGCACGGCCAGCGTGCCGCTGGTGGCATTCTTCAGAATCTCGATCGCTTCATTTTCCGGCATCTGCTGCCCAAACCTGCGCATTTCCCTGAACATTTCTCTCATCCTCCGTTATCATTTTATCAAACCTGTTCCGCAAGCCACGCATGCCCCTGCGGATACATTTTTTCCAGCCCTTTTCGCAGCCATTCGCGCTGCCGAGCGTCCATTGCGGGCAGCGTTGCTTCGTAATCCTGCCTATACTCCGGCCTGTCTGCATTGTCTGCCTTGTACAATAAGGCCAGCTCCGGCGCAAGAAAGGCGCAGCCTTCCCTTTGGAGAATGGCGCGCTCCACAGGCAGCCGGATATCTTGCCGGAAGATATAGTCCGCGCCGTCTGTCTGCCCGAACAAGAATTCCAGATAATCCAGCCGCTCTATGCCGGTATGGAAGAATTCGTGCAAAAACACATTCTGCTCTTCGCACGGATAGAATTTCACAAGACTGCAGCCTTCCCGCAGGCACATGAGGTTTCGGCCCGGCTCGCTTTGCGCCGGTTCGACGATCCGCCGCAGCTTTCCCTGCCCGAGAAACTGGTACACCTGCCAGCCCTGCCGCAGCATAAAGCCCGCGATCTTCTCCCTGTCCGCCTCAAACACGCTGATATCGATATCGCTGTGCCGGCGGACATTTCTTCCAAGAAACAGGTCCAGCGCGTATCCTCCGCACACAGCCCAGGGGAAATCCGCCCGCTGCAGAAAAGCGGCTGTTTGTTCGATCAACGCTTCCATTGCGCCGTCGCCCCCCCTACCGGTATAAAACAAAAGCGCCAACCCAACGGATTGACGCCTTTTCTATGGTGGGATTAGTAGGACTCGAACCTATGACCTCCACGATGTCAACGTGGCGCTCTAACCAACTGAGCTATAATCCCGAATGCAGGTGTTATTATACCTCTGCACCCCCCGTTTGTCAACCCCTATTTTCGCATTTTCGTCAACTTTTTTCGCTCCGGGGTAGG
Organism: Clostridia bacterium; assembly: GCA_017398245.1. The sequence goes on from JAFQGN010000106.1 coordinate 3,460, forward strand.
TGGAAACGCCAAGGGGACTCCGTCCCCTCGGATCCCCTGCTTAAGGGACATTGTCCCTTAAGAATCCCATATTAGGGGATTCTCTATCTACCCTACCTCGGCGTTCCATCAAAAAATAAGACGCCTGAATGTATTCTCTCCCGGAATTGAGGGGTGCAAGGCGCCGCGCCTGATTCGCAGAATCAGCCGACGGCGGTTTTCCCAAAGGGAAAACATTCAAACCCTTTAGGCTTTGAACCCTCTATGGAAATTATATCCCATGCCGAGGTTTTCAAATGGACAGCTTCCTCTTGGTGGGGTGCAGGGGAAAAGCCCCTGCCGGTCCCCGTCCTTCAGCCCAGCAGCTCCACCACGGCTGCGTTCTGCACATCCAGCCCTTCGTCCGTGAGCCGGAACGAGCACCCGTCCAGCGCCGCCAGCCCGTTTTCGCACAAAATGCGGATCCCACGCGCGTACTTCTGCGCAAAATCCGCCCCATATCGCGCCTTGAACGCCTTTAGATCGATGCCGGCCACCGTACGCAGTTCCAGCATCACGGCCTCTTCCATCTCGTCCTCGCGCGAAAGCGTTTCGCGCTCCAAACCAATCTGCCCGGCAAAATACCCGTCCAGCGAAGGAGAATTGCAGAACCGTTCGCCCCGCATGAGCGAATGCGCCGCGCAGCCCAGGCCGAGGTAATCCACCCGCCGCCAATAGCCCATATTGTGCCGGCTTTCAAAGCCCGCCCGCGCGTAGTTCGAAATTTCGTAGCGCATCAGCCCGCCTTTGCGCAGAACATCTGCGGCCATGCGCTGCATGTTCAGCACCGTTTCGTCCTCCGGCAGCGTCAGTTCGCCCCGCTCGATGCGCCTTGTCAGCGGCGTGCCCTCCTCGGCAATCAGGCTGTAGCACGAAACATGGGGCACGTCCAGCGCCAGCGCACTCTGCAGCGATTCGCGCCACATCTCCTCCGTCTGCCCGGGCAGCGCGTACATCAGGTCGATATTCAGATTATCAAACCCGGCCGCGCGCGCCATGTCCACCGCCTCGCCGATCTCCGCCGCCGTATGGATGCGCTCGAGCATGCGCAGCAATTCTTCCTGAAACGCCTGCGCGCCCAGCGAAAGCCGGTTCGCGCCCGCCGCCTTTGCCGCCGCGAGCCACTGCCCCGTGAGCGTGCCGGGGTTGCCTTCTATGCTGATCTCCGCGCCGCTCTCGATAGGGAACAGCGTGCCGAGCGTATCCAGAATTTTTGAGATCAACCCGCCGCTGAGGATACTGGGCGTTCCTCCGCCGATAAAAACGCTCGGCACAGAAAACGCTTCGTATCTCTCCCGCGCGCTTTTCGCTTCCAAAAGAAGTTTTTCAACATAAAAATCCATATCCCCCTGCCGGTTCGGGAACGAGGCAAAATCGCAATAGGCGCATTTTGCCCGGCAGAAGGGGATATGGACATAGATTGCAGCGCGATTTTCGTTCATCAGCCGATGATGGCCTTGCCGGAAGAGGTGCCGATGCGGGTCGCGCCGGCCTCGATCAGGGCGAGAGCGTCTTCCTTCGTGCGCACGCCTCCGGAGGCCTTCACGCCGATCTCCGGGCCGACAGTCTTGCGCATCAGCGCGATATCGTGCACATTCGCCGCGCCGCCGGAGAACCCGGTGCAGGTCTTCACATAATCCGCGCCGGCTTCCACGGCCAGTTCGCACGCGCGCACCTTCTCCTCGTCGGTGAGCAGCGCGGTCTCGATGATGACCTTGACCAGCTTGCCCTGGCCCGCCTGCACGACGGCTTCGATATCTTCCTTCACGGTCTGTTCGTCGCCGGCCTTGAGCGCGCCGATATTGATGACCATGTCCAGTTCGTCCGCGCCGTCTTCCACGGCCTTTTCGGCTTCAAAGGCCTTCACCGCGCTGGTGTTCGCGCCCAGAGGGAAGCCGATGACCGTGCAGGTCTTCACGCCGCTGCCCGCGAGCAGCTTCGCCACCAGTTCCACATGCGTCGGGTTCACACACACGCTGGCAAACCCGTTTTCAATGCTCTCTTCGCAGATCGCCTTGATCTGCTCCGCCGTCGCCGCCGGCTTGAGCAGGGTGTTATCGATATATTTCGCAAGGTTCATCGAGAAGCCTCCTTCTTTTTTTTTGCGGGGAGGACCTTTCTTTAGGAAAAGAAAGGCC
>JAFQGN010000107.1 GCA_017398245.1 Clostridia bacterium
CTGTTCCTGCAGAAAACAGGACATTTGTTATCGTTCAGGTAAGAATTGACGAATTGTAGCTGCTTCTCAGCGCGAATAGACCTGCAATCGTGCTCTTCCCGAACTTGCATCCACGCTGTACAGGCCAATCAGCGTTTCGTACCGGTTTCGCCCGATCAGTTTCTTCAGCGCAGGCAGATCCTTTTCGGCAACCTTCAGCGAAAGTCCGCAGCCCACGGCGGCGGAGCGCGGCGTACTGACGATCCTCCCTTCGATGCCTGCGCGCCTTGCCTCTGCTTCCAGACGCAACACCTGCGAACGCGAACGAAACGCTGCGATCCCGTATCTCGTTTCCATATCTCCTCGCCTCCCCTATCCCGGCGATCTGGTCAGCCATGCTCATAGGAGAAAAATCTCTCCCATACACTGTATGAGCAGAGCGTAATATCGGTGAAAAGCGAAAGGAGCGCGAAATGGAAAGAGGATTTGAAGTCTATCTGGATAACGCCGCCACCAGCCATCCCAAACCCAAGGGCGTTTTAGAGGCGATGCAGGATGTCCTGACTGTATCCAACGCAAATGCAGGGCGTTCGGGCCATAAGCGAGCCCTGAAGGCCGGCCGCATGGTGCTCTCCTGCCGGCAGGCTCTTTGCAATCTGCTAGATGCCGAAGAGAGCATGTCGGTCGTTTTTACAGCCAATTGTACCGAAGCGCTGAACCTTGCGCTCAAAGGTGTTGGCGGAAAGGGTGGCCATATCGTCTCTACGATGCTCGAGCACAACAGCGTGCTGCGCGTTCTGGAGGAACTGAGACAGCGCGCAAATCTGGAATATACGCTTCTTGCTCCCGGGCCGGACGGGATCATAGAGCCGGAAGCGATCCGCAGGGCGATCCGGCCGGACACCGTTCTGATAGAAACGACGCATGCCTCCAATGTGACCGGTGCGATACAGCCAGTTGCCGAGATTGGCGCGCTCAGCAGACAAAAGGGCATTCCGTTCCTTGTCGATGGAGCGCAGGCGCTCGGCACCCTGCCGATATCCGTCAGCGATATAGGCTGCGATCTGTATGCGTTCCCCGGCCACAAGGCGATCGGCGGCCCTCAGGGTACGGGCGGCCTCTATATCCGGCCCGGGCTCGATCTGCTTACGCTGAAGGAAGGCGGCACAGGAACGGATTCAGACCGGATCACGCAGCCTGCCGAAATGCCGGAAAGATACGAAGCGGGTACGCTGAACCTGCCTGGAATCGCAGGTTTGCATGCCGCTGCAGAGTATGCCTCTGCAGACCGCGATGTCTGGAAAAGAGAGCAGGAGTTGACAGAGCTTCTGCTCGGCGGACTGCGCAGCCTTGGCGCCGCAATCTACGGCCCGCAAAGCGAGCAAGACAGAGTTGGCACAGTCAGTTTTAATCTGGATGATTTCTCCAGCAGCGAACTTGCCGATCTGCTTGATCAGCGAGGAATTGCGGTGCGCGGCGGGCTGCACTGCGCTCCCATGGCGCATCGTCTGCAGGGAACGCTTGCCCGCGGCGCAGTACGGGTAAGTGCAGGACGGTTCACAACTTTTGAGGATATTGATTATCTCCTTAAAAGCCTGTATGAAATACAAAAAGGCCTGTAGAACAGGCCTTTTTTGCTTTATATACTCCTTTTCCAGATCTCTTCTATCTTCAGATCTTCCCGCGTCTTTTTCATGTAGCCGACCGGCTTGCCCGAAAACTCTCCATGGCAGTCCGATCCACTGGTGATCAGTTTCTGCTTTTTGCGGCAGATGGATACAAACAGCTCCGTTACGGCCGGAGTATGCGTGGGGAAATAGCATTCTGCGCCGTCGAGCCCGTTTGAGAACAGCTCTTCTATCTGCGCGACCATTTCGTCTGCTTCGATATGCACATCTCTCCGGTTCACATCTCCCGGATGCGCAAGAACAGCCAGTCCTCCCGCCGCATGGATGCAGCGGATCACTTCCTGCGCAGGAGAAAAACCAGCCTTTGCATAAGTCACGCCGTACATATCATACAGCGGAAACACCTGATAAACCGTATCGAACAGACACCTGTCCTTTATGTAATACAGCGCCTTCCATCCACCCCGCCCCGTTTGTTCGGGATAAGCGTCGTATTCTTGCAGATTCACCGGCTTTCCGTCTTTCTGCAAAGCCACAATGAGATCCGTGCTCATTTTATCCAGCATCGCTCTTGTGTGACCGACCAACTCCACAAATTCCCGGTGAGAAGGATCGGCGCCGTAGGAAAGAATATGCAAATCTTCACCCTGGAATACGCTGTCGATCTCGACAGCATCGATCGTTCGAATATTGGCCGCCCTGCAGGCTGCTTTCATATCGGCACAGCCTGAAAGTGTATTGTGGTCGGCGAGCGCAAGAAAAGATACGTTTGCCCGAACTGCCTCCTGCACAAGCTGATCTGGCCGCAGGCATCCGTCCGAAAACACGGAATGCACATGAAGATCGACAAACATCCAATCACCTCTGTGTTCAACAGTATATCCTTCTCAAAGTCTTTATGCAAGAAGA
>JAFQGN010000108.1 GCA_017398245.1 Clostridia bacterium
GTCCGCATAAACTGCGCAGTACATTCGGCACCAATCTGTACCATGAAACCGGAGATATATACCTTGTTGCCGATGTTCTGGGCCATTCGGATGTGAATACGACACGTCGTCATTACGCTGCCATGTCCGATGACAGACGGAGAACGGCTGCAAAAGCAGTAAAACTGCGCGAAGATACCAGTGAAGAAACACAAAAATAAAAAGACTCCAGTCTGTTACACGTAAAACAGACTGGAGTCTTGCATTTAATGGGTATTTCTTGCCGCTGCGATAGCCCCTGTTGCAAGCTGATCGCAACGATTATTCTCTGCATTGTCAGCGTGGCCTTTCACACGGATCCACCGTATAGAATGCATATTGCTCAGCAGGATCAGTTCTTCCCAAAGATCTTTGTTCAAAACGGGCTTTTTGTCGCTCTTCACCCAGTTTTTCTTCTGCCAGGAAACGAGCCAGCCCTTCAGAAAAGCGTCGGTCAGATACGAACTGTCCGAATATAGAACCACGCTGCACGGCTCCTTCAGCGCACGCAATGCCTTGATGGCTGCCAGCAGTTCCATGCGGTTGTTCGTCGTATCCGGCTCAAATCCGCTCATTTCACGCCTGAATTCGCCGTATTTTAGCACGCAACCCCAGCCCCCGGGACCAGGGTTGCCGGAACACGCGCCGTCCGTGTAGATGATGACTTCTTTCATTTTCAGGTCAATTCCCCCGCTTTTTTTGCCGCAGCTTGCACAGCGTCCATTACAGCGCCACGGAAACCGCCTTGTTCCAGTGCATGTACTGCGGCGATCGTCGTTCCGCCGGGTGAACAAACCATGTCCTTGAGCGCTTCCGGATGGATGCCGCTTTGCAGTGCCATTTTAGCGGCGCCGAGCATCATCTGTGCTGCCATTTCCGTCGCCTGAACGCGGGTCAAACCGGCCTCTACCCCGCCGTCCGCCAGGGCTTGCAAAAACATATACGCATATGCAGGTCCGCTGCCCGATACACCAATCACGCCGCTGATCTGCTTTTCTTCGACCCATGCAACCTTGCCAATCGCGCCAAACAAATCTTCAGCGCGCGCCTTCTCCTGCTCAGTAAAGGTCGTTTCGCGGCTGAACGCCGTCATCGCTTCGCCAATGAGCGCAGCAGTATTGGGCATGACGCAGAGCACGCGTGTGGAAATATCCAGCTTTTCGCGCAGCTGCTTCGTGCTCCATCCGGCTGCAATGGAAATAATCGCCTTGCCGGCCAGTTCTTCGCGATAGCTGCCCAGAACGCTCTCAACCACATTCGGCTTTACAGCCAGAATGATCATATCGCACTTGAGGATCATTTCGGAACAATCATCATATGTCCGCACATTCAGCTCCGCGTTAAGAGCCTGAGCCTTTTCCTTCGCTGGTTCGTATACGCATACTTCAGCGGGCTTTACGACGGAGTTTTTGCAAATGCCCCTGCATATTGCGCCGCCCATTGCACCGCAGCCGATAAAACCAAGCATAAGATTCTTCCTCCTATAAAAAGACTAAAGTCTCATATGTACAAACCGTAGTCTGTTAATCCTGAGTCAATACAGACCGTAGTCTTTCCATGATTTTGCGTTCCATCCTAGATACAGTCATCTGAGAAACGCCCATTGCCTGCGCCGTGTCGCGCTGGTTCATGTTTTCGAAGAAACGCAAATGAACGCAGCGCTGTTCCTGCTCGTTTAGTGTAGCAAGAGCTCTGCGTATCTCGTCTTTGATTTCAAATTCGGCAAATCCGGCTTCTTCCGTTCCCAGAACAGCTGAAAGCGAGGCGGAATTCTCGTCGTCCGCAGCAAGTTCGGCGTCCAGAGAAGCGATCGATTTCGTATTGTTGAGCGCCATTGCCTCAACAACGTCTTCCAGCGGAAGCTCTGCCTTCAGAGCGATCTCTTCTGGCGTCGGAGACCGCATCAGTTCCTGCTCCAATATCGAACGCGCTTTTTCGATCTCTTTGAGCAGAACCTGACTGTTCCTTGGCATGCGGATGAGCCGTACACGGTCCCGGAAATAATTCTTCACTTCGCCGGCCATTGTTGGCATGGCGAAGGTGGTGAACTTCACATCCTTCCCGGGATCAAAACGCTCAATGGCTTTCAGCAGCGAAAGAGACGCAACTTGGTACAGTTCGTCATATTCTACGCCTTTTCCGGAAAAACGGCGAGCGATCATCGCGGCATAACGCAAATGCGCCTCCACCGCACGATTTCTGTCTTCGATCGACCGCGTCTGCCAATATTGCTCCAGAAGGCGCTCTTCTTCAGAGTGCATATCTACATTCGGCATAATGCGGCCCTTCTTATTCTTTGTGTGTTTTGCTCAGAAGTTCGATTGTATGAATGCAGCCATTATCCTGATGGAGCGTAACTTCGTCCGCCATTGTATCCAATATACAGCGAATTACGGCAAGCTCGTCTTCCGAGACGGCCTTCCTCTGGCGTTCTGTGCAGTGTACGGTACTGTCCTGCACTCCCCGCAGCGTTATAGATATTCCTTCCGATACGCGAACAAAGCAAAGCTTCAACGCAGAAATACAACTCGTTTGGATCAAGCAGTTTGCGGCTTCTTCGACCGCCATCTTCATTTCATCCATCTTGTCTGCATTGATGCCCACGCGCGCCATAACAGCAGCGGTTGTAAGCCGTACGACTAGCATCATTTCTTTTACCGCCGGTACGCTCAGTTCCACCGTGGAACCCATTGCAATCGTTTTGCCCTCCATAATCAGGAGCCGCCTTTCCTTTTTGACTTGCGAAAAGCTCTGTCAAACCGCTTGGGAACCGTCCAGACCAATCGTCCCGGCGATCTCACGCATGCCTTCCAGCGTGTGGCTGATCACATCGTCCAAAGCCATACCGAGCATGTCGGCGCCTTTTTCCACAAGTTCCCTGTCCACACCCGCAGCGAACGACTTGGTCTTGTACTTTTTCTTGACAGACTTAAGCTCCATATCCAGAATGCTCTTGCTCGGCCGCATCAGCGCGGCGGCATAGATCAGCCCGGTAAGCTCGTCTATTGTGAACAAAGTCTTCTCCATCGGCGAAATCGGTTCGATATCGCAGCAGATTCCCCAGCCATGGCTTGCGCATGCGCGGACGATCTCCTCATCGATCCCTTCGGTCCGCAAAAGCTCCTGCGTCTTAACGCAGTGCTCGTTTGGATACAGCTCGTAGTCCAAATCGTGCAGCAGGCCGACTATCCCCCATTTTTCGCTGTCTTCACCGGGATACAGGCCGGCAAAATGGCGCATTGCGCCTTCAACGCACAGCCCATGGCGGACGAGCGCTTCGCTCTTGTTGTACCTGCACAGCAATTCGTATGCCTGTTCTCTCGTCGGAATCATGGCAGTAGCCCTCCTCCGTTTAATCCTTCACCTCAAAGGGCACGCGGTTGGAGCCGTCCATCCAAAGCCTTTCGATATTATATACCTCGCGCTCCTCATAATGAAACACATGCACGATGACAGAAGCGTAATCCAGCACGATCCAGCGGGAATCGCCGTATCCGTCGCGCCTGCGCGCTTCGAGACCTTCTTCTTCCTGAAGCCTGTCTTCCACTTCTTCGGCCATTGCGCGCGCCTGCAGTGTGCTGTGCGCGCCGGCGATAACAAAGTAATCGGTCACGGAAGTGAGATGGTTTACATCCAGTACAGCGATATCTTCACCCTTCTTGGAATCGAGAATCTCAGCAATGCGCAGGGCAAGTTCCTTGGGCTTCATCATGGTCAATACCTCCGTTTATCCATTGTTTCTGTTGGTTTTCTGTTCAAGCTCCTCCAGCATCTGTGCTGTAGAGGGATTCAGCGGCAGCGAACGCGCCGCCACATAGGCCTGCGTATCGCGCGCGCTTTGGCAGATTGCAGCATCCAGATCGGTCTTTGCCAGCTCGCGGATCGTCTCCAATCCGGGATAAGGCTTGCGATACGGTTCTATCGCGTCGGCCAGAAACACTATCTTTTCCAGCAGTGTAAGGCCTTTTCGGCCTGTCGTATGCCAGCGGATCGCATCCAGCACTTCCCTGTCTGTCGCCCCGTATTCCTCCCGCGCCAGCACTGCGCCGGCAGGCGCATGCAAAATCTGCGCGATCTCCTTCTCGTCATCCTCCAGGTGGATTCCGCCACGTTCACAAATGGCGATCATCTCCTCCTGGCTGTACGAAGATTTTGCGCAATCGTGCAGCAGTGCAGCCTCCGCGGCCATTCGCTCGTCTGCGCCGAAGCGTTTTGCAAGGCGTATCGCGGTCTCTTCCACACCCAGCGTGTGCCGGAACCGGTTCGGGCTGAGTACGGCGCGCAGTTTTTCGATCCTCTCATCGCGGTACAGCTTTTTCTTGGCAATGTATCGCTCTACTTTAGGAGGCAGCATGTCGGATACATCCTGCCCGCGTGCGATCCGCCATCGGATTTCGCTGGAAGAAATACTGCTCTCTCCACCAGGAACGATCCAGATGCGGAACCCGTATTTCTGCGCCAGCATATCAGCGTACTCACGCAGCTGCCGCTCCTGCGTATCTGCCCTTGCGATCACTGCGATATCGCACAAAGGCGCAATGTCTTGAAACGTGCGCCATGTTTCGATCTTGTAGAGCGTGTCCCCGCCGATAATATAGACAAGATGATACCCCGGCCGGATACGCTTCAATTCGCGCAGCGTATCGATGGTATAGGTCCTTCCGCTGCGTTTGATCTCCAGATCGAGCGCCGAAAAACCGTGCATTCCGTCTATAGCCAGCTCAGCCATTTCCAGTCGTTCGGCCCCGCTGACGTTTGTCTGTTTGTGAGGCGGATCTCCGTCCGGCAAAATCCAGATCTCGTCTAATTGCAGCGCTTCCTTGGCCATCTGAGCAATTTCCAAATGCGCCTTATGGATCGGATCGAACGTTCCGCCGAGTATTCCTGCTCTGATCAATTCTTTTTCTCCATTATATAGTATGATTCTGATATTATAGCAGAAATTTCACCGTTTCGGAAGGGTTAAGCAGAAAAAGTATAAAATCAGTTTCTGGCAGCATACTTATCTGTATACGAAATTGTTCGGGAGGATCAACCTATGAAGCTGCCAGACAGGCTCGTTCTGATCGTTGCAGTGTATTTTGCTTCTTATTTCACTTTTTGCCGTTCGGGATGCATCGCTTACGTATCCGCAATCCTTTCGGCGCTGTGCTCAGCATGCATATACTGCGCAATACATGCCGTGTGGGATCGCACCGCGAAACGCCGAAAGAGAAAATCGAGCGTACGAGCGGCCGCAAAACGGCTGCTGCTTGCCCTCTCCTATATGCCGGAGCAGGAAGCGCGAGAGTATCTGCGAAAATGGATCGGCTTGGAGCTTATCATACGCGAAGAAAAAGAGTGCGGTCTGATCGGCGAGAAGGATGGCAGGAAGATGTTTATCGCCTGTCTGTTTCGGCATCCGGAATCCGGTCCCGTCCGAGTCGATGAAAGGCAGCAGGTTCGAAAGAGAGCAAGTTTATGCGATATAGAAGAAGCATGCCTGATCAGCCTGTGCGCCAAAGGAGAGCCCTGCGCCGATCCGGATCTCGATACTATCCGAATGATCGACGGAGCAGACCTTGTTTCTCTATTTGTCCGGCATGAAGATCTGATTCCGCCACGTTTTTTTGAAGAAGAGGGACATAATGCGAGAAAGAAACTTTTCCGCTTCTTATGCAAACCGCCTGCAGACGGCAAAGTTCTGCACAGCTTAGGGTATGCTGCAATGCTGCTCCCGGGCTGGCTGTTCTCAAGGAATCCGCTCTTTCTGCTGGCCATTGTCTACCAGCTGTATATTTGCTTATTTAAGCTCTTTTCCAGAAAAAAACAGGCGCATGCCCAGCTATTTCGCTAAAGCATGCGCCCGAGATCAGGCTTTCTGTACGATCAAAGAGCGTCCACGTCAATCTTGGAGTTCTTGCGCGCCTTGCGGTAGATCACAAAGCGGCTTCCGATGACCTGCACCGGTTCGCTGTGCACCTTTTCGCACAGCTCGTCGCAGGCCTCTCGCGCGGTCAGCGGAGAGTTCTTCTGCACCGTCACTTTGATCAGCTCATGTGCTTCCAGAGCGTCCCACGCCTGCTTGCACAGGTTTTCATTGATGCCGTCCTTGCCGATGTGCAGGATCGGATTGAGCGTATTGGCCATCGAGCGAAGAGCCGCCCTCTGCTTGGGTGTGATCATGTATGTATCCTCCGTTTATGCCGTTTTCTTATTCAACAA
>JAFQGN010000109.1 GCA_017398245.1 Clostridia bacterium
AGCCGGTGCAGGCTGTTTCGGTTCGAGCATCTGGGCGTGGAAGACGTGGTAAAGGCCATAAAGGCGGCCGTGGCGGACAAGGAGCGCGGGTTCGGTCTGATGGAGATCGACCTGCAGGAAGAAGCGCTGAGGCACATTGCAAACGTGGCCGGCGGAGACGTGCGCGCGGCGCTCAACGCGCTGGAGCTGGCGGTGCTGACGACGCCGCCGACGCGAGAGGGAGTGATCCGGATCGACCTGAGCGTAGCGGAAGAATCGATCCAGAAGCCGGTTCTGCAGATGGACGAGAGCTTGTATTACGATATGCTCAGCGCGTTTTGCAAGTCGCTTCGCGGAAGCGACAGCGATGCGGCGCTGGCCTGGGCGGCGCGCATGCTGCATGCGGGCGTGGATCCGCGGATCATCGTGCGCAGGGTGATCGCCCATGCGAGCGAGGACGTGGGCATGGCAAATCCGAACGCCATGCTGACGGCTGCGGCGGCGTGGCAATCGCTGGAGGCGATCGGCATGCCGGAGGCAAAGCTGCCCATCGCGCAGGCGATCATCACCGTGTGCGAAAGCCCGAAATCCAACAGCGTGGTGATGGCGATCGACCGCGCGTTTGCCGATGCGGAACGGGGCGGGTATCAGCCTGTGCCCGTGCATTTGAGAGACACGCATTATTCCGGCTCGCAGAGAGTCGGTTCGGGAGAAGGGTATCTGTACCCGCACGAGTTCCCGGGGCATTATGTGGAGCAGCAGTACGCGCCCATCGAGGCGCAGGGCATGCCCTATTATGCGCCGAGCGAAGAAGGCTTTGAAAAAGAGATCCGGCGCATCCGCAAGGAGCGCGGGTTTGAAGACGAGTAAAACGGGCATACGGCCCGAGACGATAAGGGAGAGAGCATGACCGAAGAAAAAAAGAGGGAGCAAAAGGGCTCTACTGTAGTAAAAAAGCAGGACGGCAAGCGCAAAACGAGCGGCTCTACCGTGGTTAAAAAACAGGCGCCTAAGCATGCCAAAAAAGAACGGGATTGGGACGACGATCTGTTTTTGGACGACGTGCCCGCAAAGCCGAAGAAAACACACGCGCCCCATTCGCGTAGCGCACGGCGCGCAAAGGCCCGGCGCAAGGCGCGCGCACAGCGCACGGCGTGGGGAACGCTTGCGTTCGCGGCGGCATGCGTATGCGCGCTGGCGGTATCGTTTTGCTGGATCAGCATGACGAGATATACGCAGTTTGCGAAAATGCGCGCGCTGCTGGACAGGGACACGTTCTATCCGGGCGTGACGGTGGACGGGATCGACCTGAGCGGATACACGCTGCCCGAAGCGCTGGAGATGATGCTCGGGCGCGAAATGGACAGCGCGCAGAGCCGAGAGATCGTGTTCAAGGCCGGTGAAGACGAGCTTGTTCGCGATGCGGCGGAGCTGGGCTTTGGCAGCAATTACGAAGCAATCGTAAAGGCGGCGTGGAAGTTCGGGCGCGAGGGCAGTTTGGAACAGAGATATGCGCAGGCGCAGGCCGGGCGCGCGTATGCTGTGGACCGCGGGTTTGACGAGGGCATGCTGCGCAGCGCGTCTGAGCAGATAGCGGCAAGCCTGACCAGAGACAGCGTGGACGCGCAGATCGTCGATTTCATTTACAACAAGGGGCAGTTCGTGTTCAGCGAGGCGCAGGAAGGCGCCTATGTGGACGGAGAGGAGCTGTACGCGCAGACGCTGGCCGTGCTGGAGGCGGGCGGAAACGAAGTGCGCGTGGACAGCGTGACGATCGAACCGGATGTGACGGCCGAGGAGCTTGCGGGAATGTACGGCGAGATATCCACGGCGGTGACGAACGCGTCCTCTTCGAGCAACAACCGCATCAACAACATCCGCCTGGCGTGCGAGGCGATCAACTGCATGAAGCTGGAGCCCGGGCAGTCGTTCTCGTTCAACGAGACGGTGGGCAAGCGCACGAGCGAAGCGGGTTATAAAAAGGCCGGCGCGTATATCAGCGGCGATGTGGGCGAGGAGATCGGCGGAGGGATCTGCCAGGTTTCGACCACGCTGTTCAACGCGGTGGTGAAGGCCGATCTGGAGATCACCGAAAGGCACAACCACAGCCTGCCGGTCTCGTATGTGGACAACGGCAAGGACGCGACGGTGAACTGGGGCTCGCAGGATCTGAAATTTGTCAATTCCGGCGACGAACCGGTGTATATCATCGCGTTTGTGACGGACGACTGGCGCGTGCGCGTGCATGTGTACGGCAGGCTGCGCGAGGACGGGCTGACGATTTCGCTGGTGCCGGTGCTGCAGGAGACGATAAAGCCCGGCGACGAGCAGTATGTATACACGACGGAGTTGCCCACGGGGGAAATGCGTCTCAAGAGCAAGGCGCGAAACGGCTACAGGGTGAACACGTACAAGGCGTACTCCGATGAAAACGGCGACGTTGTGGAAAAGGTGTTCCTGTGCTCGAGCCATTACCCGGCCAGGGGCGCGGTAATTGAGGTGGGTCAGTAAAAGGAGGGTGCCCGGGAATGGGCGTGATCGTACCGAAGGGGCTTCCGGCGGCGCAGGTTTTGCGCGGCGAAGGATTGCAGGTGCGGGAGAGGGAGACGGTATTGCCGGAGGGCGCGCCGCAGAGCGTGCAGATCGTGATCCTCAACCTGATGCCCACCAAAGAGGCGACGGAAACGCAGCTTTTGCGCGTGCTGGGCGGGACAAAGCGGGAGATCGAGGTCACGCTGCTGGCCCCGGCTACGCACGAGAGCAAGAATACCGCGCAGGAGCACATCGAAAGGTTTTATACTACCTTTGACAGGATGCGCGGCGGGCGGATTGACGGGCTGATCGTGACCGGCGCGCCGGTGGAAATGCTGGAGTTCGAACAGGTGGATTACTGGGAAGAGCTGGCCGGTATTATGGACTGGGCGCGCGGGAATATCAGAAGCACGTATTACATATGCTGGGCTGCGCAGGCGGCGATGTACCGGTTCTTCGGGATACGGAAATATCCGCTGGAGGAAAAGTGCTTCGGCATTTTCGAGCACAGCTTTACCGGAGCGCAGCACCCGCTGCTGCGCGGGGTGAAGCAGCCGTTCCTTGCGCCGCATTCGCGCCATACGCAGGTGCTGGCCGAAGAGATATGCGCCGCAGAGGGGATAGAGCTTCTGGCCGCGAGCGAGGCGGCGGGGGTGTATCTGGCGGCGGAGAGGGACGGACGGAGCATATTTGTGACCGGCCACAGCGAGTACGACGCGGACACGCTCAAGAAGGAGTATGACCGCGACGTGAGCAGAGGGCTGCCGATCCGGGTTCCGGTAAATTATTACCCCGGAGACGATCCGGAGAGAGAGCCGCCGCTGAGCTGGCGCGGGCACTCGAAGGAATTGTACGGCAGCTGGATCGAGAACATTGTGTGCGGATAGAACGCAAAGGGGCAGATTTTGCCCGATATGGCGATAATTCCCGCGCGCGCGGAAAACGGAATCCGGGGCGCATATCCTTTCCCCTGAAGCATGATCGGCAAAGGGGAGTGATCGGGTATGCGAAAGAGGGGACTGTATTTTCTGGCGGCGGCGATGCTCGCGCTGGCGTGGAGCATGCTGCCGGTGGAAAGCGGCGAGGCCGTGGAGCTGGCGCGGGTTTTGTATGCAAACTGCGCGCAGCAGACGGACGAGACCATGCGCGTGTTCGGATCGGTGATCGTGAACCGAGTGGGGCTGCGCGAATACGGAAACACGCTGGGGCAGGTTCTGGCCGGGTTTGAAAGCGGCACGTACTTTGACGGGCGCGCGCTGGAAATCGCAAGGGCTCTGTGCGAAGGAAAGCGCAGCTTTGACGCGGCTCCGGCGGAGGTCGTGCATGCGGTACACGTGAGCGAGGACCACAGCGGGTATGAAGAGCTCGGGTTCTGGCGCATGTGCGGAGAGTACGCGTTCTATTACAGGACATAGAAACTTGGGGAATACGCGAACGGACATAGGGATATGCCCGCGGAAAAGGGGTTATTTGTGCATGTCCAAGGTGGAAAAGACGGCGAAAACAACGCTGATGCTGACGCTGATCATCTTTCTGAGCAAGGCGTTCGGGTTTATCAGAGAATCGATCATCGCGGCGTACTTTGGCACGGGAATGGAAGCGGACGCCTATACGGCGGCGTACGGCACGTATTATGTGCCGATTCTGCTGATGGGCTCGTGCATTTCTTCGACTCTGATCCCGCTGTATGTGGATCTGCGCAGCAACAAGGGCTTAAGGGAGGCGGACAGGCTGGCTTCCAACACGCTGAACCTGTTTGCGGCCTTCGGGCTGATCGTGGCGGCGGCGATGTTCATCTTTGCCGGGCCGATCCTTTCGCTTTTGTACCACGGGTTCGATGTGGAAAAGCATGCGCTGACGGTGGAGCTGATGCGCATCATGCTGCCCGGGCTGGGGTTTGCGATTGCTGCGCTGGTGCTTTCGAACATCCTCAACGCGCAGGAAAGGTTCACGGCGGCGCAGCTGACGGGCTTTCCGCTGAGCGTGTGCACCATCGGCGCGGCGGTGTTCTTTTCGCAGAAATACGGTGTGCGCGCCGTGGCTTGGGGCGTTCTGCTGACGGGCATTCTGCAGGTGATCATCCAGCTGCCGCCGCTTGTGAAGAGCTACAAGTACAAATGGGTGTTCGATCCGGCTGACCCGATGATCAAAAAAATGCTGGCGCTGGCTGTGCCGGCCATTTTGAGCATGAGCGCGACGGAGATCAACAGCCTGGTGGACAAATCGATGGCTTCCGGGCTGGGTACGGGTTCGCTCTCGGCGATGAACTACGCGTTCCGGCTGGTCTCGTTCGTGCAGGGTATATTGGTGGTGCCGCTGATGACGGTCATGTTCTCGCGCATGTCCAAGAGGGCGGCGTACAAGGACAAGCAGGGCGTGGTGAAGCTGTTCCGCGAGTGCAGCGAGGTGATCTGCGCGATCGTGCTGCCGGTGACGATCATCGCGGCGGTGCTTTCGCAGGAAGTGATCCGCTTTGCGTTCATGCGCGGCGAGTTCAACGAGCATTCTCTTTTGCTGACCAGCGGCGTGTTCGCCATGTATATTCTGGGCGAACTGTTCTTCGGCGTGCGCGATCTGCTCAATCGCGTGTTCCATTCCATGCAGGATACGAAGACGCCGATGGCCGTTGCGCTGTTCATGGTGATCGTCAACATCATCCTGAACCTGATCTTCATCCGCTTCTGGGGCCTGAACGGCCTTGCGCTTTCGACGACGGTCTCCGGCGTGGTCAGCTGCGGACTGCTGCTGGTGCTGCTGCGCAAAAAGGCCGGGCAGATCGGCCTGAAGGCCTCGGCGGTGGAATATGCAAAAATCGCGGCGGCTTCGCTGGTGGCGGGCGCGTTCTGCATGGCGCTGCGCGCGTTCGTGCCGCATCCGCAGACGTTTATGATGACGTTTGTATACCTTGCGCTGATGGCCGGAAGTTCGATGGTCGTATATGTCGCGGCCGCATGGCTGATCGGTTCGAAGAACGTGCGAAATCTCAAGGCGCTGCTGAAACGATAAACAGGGCAAAGAAAAAACCTCCGCAGATGCGGAGGTTTTTTGTGTTGTGTGGGTCGGGTCTGGGAGCGGATTATGATCGCACGCGGTACGCTTTGCGTTTGGATCGGCCGCAGGCGCTGCTGATGATGTTTTAAGTTGTGTGGCCGGTGCATTGCATAGGCAGGCTTTTGCAGGCGGCGCGTTTCGTGTTTGGATCAGAGACAGGCACGGATGATAGAACCGGTATGATCGCAGGCGGCGCGCAGGAAGTTCGCGTATTCTTCTTCGGTAAAAAAGACGAAGGAGGGCTCGGCAGGCTCGCGGGAGAAACGATCGAGCATGATCGGGATCTTGCGCGCGATGGCGCCGGGCGGGAGGAAATCGAGATAATCCGGAAATTCTTTTATGCGCGGCAGGATGCTGCGGTAGGAAGGATCCGGCGAATGCGAAAGCCGCCGCCGCTCGAAATGTATGATATCGGCAAAGACTCTGTTCTTGCCGAAGACGGCTTTGAGGGTGTCGAGCGTTTCGGGCTGGCCGGCGATCGCTGCGTGCAGTTCGGGTACAGAATGTACGCGCGCGAACGCATCGCGCAGGCGGGCTTCATCGCGGATAAAGCGCATGAAGAGGACGTCGACCGCCAGATGGCTGTAATAGCCAAGAAGGAAGGAGCGCTCCTCGGCGGATACATCCGGTCGGGAGGCGATATGGCGGGCACGGAAGCCATCAAGATCGGCGGAGGTCTTTTTCTCGCCGAGCATGAAGTGCGTGACTTCGCGCGGCGGGGTGAAGGAGGACCAGTCTGCGTTTTCTACGTTGCAGTCCGGCGCGATGTTGCCGATGACGAACGCGCGGTGATCGAGAGAGGGGAAATGGCGCAGGAGCTCGTCGGCGATGAGGGTGTGGGTGATCCAGTTGGCCATGGGAGCCTCCTTTGTGCAAAGATACCGGAATGCGCTCAGTCTGATAAGAAAGTTTAATATTGGTTTCTTTTCAGGAAGGGTTTGGGGAACCCCTTTTCTTTTTCTAAAGAAAAGGGGTTCCCCAACGTTACTTACAGGGGGCGGTTGAGGGGGAGGGAGAAGGAGAAGGTGGAGCCCTTTCCCTCTTCGGAGCGGAGGGTCAGATCGCTGCCGAGGCGCTGGAGCATCTCCTTGGCGATGGAAAGGCCAAGGCCGCTGCCCTTGGTGGTGTGCGCTTTGTCGACCTTGTAGAAGCGATCGAAGACGTGCTTCTGATCCTCTTCGGAGATGCCTACGCCGGTATCGGTCACGCTGATGCGCAGCCGATCGCCCTGCACGGAGGAGGAGAGGGTGACGGTACCGCCTTCGGGCGTGTATTTGATGGCGTTGTCGAGCAGGATGACGAGCACTTCCTCCACGCGGTCGGCGTTCGTCCAGACAACAGGGCTGTGCTGCGGATCGAACGTGAGGCGGAAGGAGAGATCGTGATCTTCGGCGGTGGGCAGGTATTTTTCCTGCAGATCGGCAAACATGACGGACATGCGCACGGGCGAGCATTCCATGGAAAGATTGCCGGACTGCAGGCGGCTGAGTTCCATGAGGTCGTTGATGAGGCGGCTGAGGCGCATGGTCTCGCGCAGAATGATATCGAGATAGCGCTGGCGCGCTTCTTCGGTTTTGACGAGGCCGTCGCGCATGGGCTCGACCAGACCGCGCATGGCGGTCAGCGGCGTGCGCAGCTCGTGGGAGACGTTGGCGACGAACTCGCGCCGGGTCTTTTCGAGAAGTTCCGAGCTGGTGATATCGACGATCAGGCCGACCGCGCCGGCGACAGAGCCGTGTTCATCGCGCAGGGGCGTGATGCGGATGCGCAGGATGCGATCTTTCAGTTCAAGAGTGCGTTCGGCCGGCTCGGAACCGCCAAGCACGGAATCGATATCGTCCCAGACTTCAGGGAAGGGGACGAGGCCGAGGCGCGTGGAATGGAGCGAGCCGTCGGACAGGGCGCGGGAGCCGGAGAAGAGCTCGGCCAGAGCGCGGTTGGTATGGGTGACCTCGCCGCCGCGATCGACAGCGAGGATGCCCTCGCTCAGGCCGTCGATGACGTCGCGCAGGCGGTTGCGCTCCAAAGTGAGATCGGCAATGGTGACGGAGAGCTCGCGCGCGAGGAAATTGATGGAACGGGCGAGTTCGCCGATCTCGCCGCCTTGGTTGCTGTCGGCGCGTTCGGAAAACGAGCCGCCGGCCATGGAGAGAGCGACCTTGTTCATTTGGCGAAGCGGCTTGGAAATGCGCTTGGCGAGGATATAGGACACGACGCCGATGATGGGCAGGACGATGCTCATGGAAAAGACGAGCGCGCCGTTCATGCTGCCGATGGCGGCAATGATCTCTACCATGGGGACCATGAGGACCACGGCGGAGATGAATTCGCCCGCGGCGGAATAGACAGGAGTGCCGACCATGACCACATTGGCCTGCACCATCTGCAAGCGGCGCGGGGTGGTCACGGTTTTGCCCTGCATCATGGAGACGAACTCTTTTTTGATGAGCTTGTAGTAATCGTCGGTAATGCCCGGCGAGGCGAACATAATGCCGCCTTCATCGTTGAGCACAAGGGCATAAGCGCCCAGAAGATTGCTGTCGGGCTCGGAGCCGGCGGCGACGATCTGCCGGATGGTGTCCTGGTCGATCTCTTCATCGATATACATACGAACAAGTTCGCCCAAAGCCTTGGCTTTGGGCGTCAGCTCGTTTTCACGCAGCTGGGTGAAGATAGTCTGGGAGAGGAAGGTATAGGTGATGGTGGTGAGCGCGACGGTCAGGAACACGCCCAGCACGACGATCGCAAATATCCTTCGCACCAGATAGCTGTTTCTCATTGCTGGACCTCAAACTTGTAGCCCACGCCGTAGACCGTTTTCAGGCTCCACGGAACGCCCTCCTGCGGCAGTTTCTGGCGGATGCGCTTGATGTGGGTGTCGACGGTGCGGGTATCGCCGAAGAAATCGTAGCCCCAGACGTGGGAGAGGATCTGCTCGCGGCTGAAGACCTGGCCGGCGCTGGAGGTGAGCATGTGCAAAATTTCGACCTCTTTGGGGGTGAAGGGGATGACCTGGCCGAGGGCCTTGACCTGATAGTTGGCCAGATTGACCTCCAGCTGGGGGAAGCGGATGATCTGGTCGGAATCGGGCTGGGGCTCGCTGTAGCGGCGCAGCACGGCGCGGATACGGGCGAGCACCTCGCGCGGGCTGAAGGGCTTGACGATGTAATCGTCGGCTCCCAGCTCCAGGCCGAGGATGCGATCGATCTCTTCAGATTTTGCGGTGAGCATGATAATGGGCAGAGCGCGGGTCTGGCGGACGGTGCGGCAGACGTCGGTGCCGGTCATTTTGGGCATCATCAGGTCGAGGATCATCAGATCCGGGTGGTGGGATTCGGCCATTTCCAGCGCCTGCGCGCCGTCATAGGCGGAGATATGATCGTAGCCTTCGGAATCGAGATAGAGGCCGAGGGACTCGTGGACGACCGGGTCGTCATCGCAGATGAGGATCAGGTTTTTTCCGGGCATATGGTAAGCTCCTTTCCTCCGCCAAGGCGGAGATGCAGATAATTTCCTACGGTCATTATATCTTTCCTGCGCGCCGTGCGCAACAGGAAGGCGGCAAGCTTCCTGACAATTCCACATTTTGTTCAAGAATGGGGCTCTTGTTTGCGCTTTTCTGCGCGGCGCACAGATCGATTTGAGTGGGATGAAAACGGCTCCGCCGAGACGGGCGGAGCCGGGGCGCTTACTTCTTGGCAAGCAGAGTGAGCAGTTCGTTGGAGCGCTTGAGGAAGGCGACCATGCGCTCGCTCTCGAGCGGCTGGCGGGCCATTTCGGCCAGATCGTAGATCTGGCAGCAGACCTTTTCGCGCAGGGTTTCATCGGCGGAGGCATCCTGCAGGTAGGCAAAGAGCGGATGCTTCGCATTCACGGTGAGGGTGCGCTTTTCGGGCATGCTGAAGCCCTGGCCCCACGCGCGGGACATTTCCGCAAAGCGGCGGGACTGCTCGTCCACCGTGATGACGGCGGGCAGTTCTTCCGTCTTAAAGGAGGAGAGCTTGACTTCGAGCGTTTCATCGCCCACGGCCTTGCGGAAGGCGTCTTCCATGGCCTTGCGGGAATCCTCGCTTTCCTCGCCGCCTTCGGTGAGGCTGTCCACGCCGGCGTCCACGCGGCGGAAGGAGCACTTTTCTTCATCCTTGGCCGTGTATTCCAGGAAGGACATGAAATTGTTGTCGATCATGGTCTCGAACAGGACCACGTCCTTGTCCTGAGAGCGCAGGACGGAGACGAGATGGGCCTGACGCTTGGAATCGGAGGTGTAATAGATGGTCTTATCCGATTCGGTAAAGTTGCGGTCGGCATACTCCTTGAGGGTGAAATATTCGCCCTCGGTGGTTTTGAGCAGCAGGGCGGACTTTGCGCGCTCGTAGAACTTTTCATCGCGGATGCAGCCGTATTTGACGAAGGGATGGATATCGTCCCAATACTTCTGGTAATCCTCGCGCTTGGTGTTGAATTCGCTGGTGAGGCGGTCGGCCACCTTGCGGGTGATGTAGGACTGCATGCGCTTAACGTAGCCGTCGTTTTGCAGGAAGGAGCGGGATACGTTGAGCGGCAGGTCCGGGCAGTCGATCACGCCCTTGAGCAGCATGAGGAAATCCTGAATGACTTCCTTAATATTATCGGCGACGAAGACCTGGTTGTTGAAGAGCTTGATCTTGCCCTCGTTTGCGGTGAACTCGTTGACGAGCTTGGGGAAATACAGAATGCCCTTGAGGTTGAAGGGGTATTCGGCGTTGAGGTGGATCCAGAAGAGGGGCTCGTCATAGACATGGAAGACCTTGCGGTAGAAGGCGCGGTACTCCTCGTCGGTGCACTCGGAGGGCTTTTTCATCCACAGGGGGCTGGGGTCGTTGATATGCTCGGGCAGATGGTGCAGCTCGACCAGCTCTTCGCCGGTCTCGGTCGTTTCGGTGGGCTTTTCCTCTTCTTCCTTGAGCACGTTCAGGAAGATGGGCGTGGGCATGAAGGCGCAGTATTTATCCAGCGTTTCCTGCACGGTCGCCTCTTCGAGGAATTCGCGGTCGTTTTCGGAAATGGTCATGGTCACGGTGGTGCCGCGCTCGGTGCGGTCGGATTCGGTGAGGGTGTATTCCATGCCCTCTTCGCTCTCCCAATGCACGGCGGAGGCGCCTTCCTGCCAGGAGAGGGTATCGATGGTGACCTTGGAGGAGACCATGAACGAGGAATAGAAGCCCAGGCCAAAATGGCCGATGATGCCGCCCTTGGCGCCGTCTTCTTCCTTATATTTGGCGAGGAAATCCTCCGCGCCGGAGAAGGCGACCTGCGAGATGTATTTGACGATCTCGTCGGCCGTCATGCCGATGCCGTTATCGGAAACGGACAGGGTGCCGTTGGCCTTGTCGACGGTGACGGTTACTTTGTAATCGGCGCATTCGGGCGCTTCGCCGCGCTGGGCGAGCACCTTGTGCTTGGAGATAGCGTCGCACGCGTTGGAGACGATCTCGCGCAGGAAAATGTCCTTGTCGGAATAGAGCCATTTTTTGATGATGGGCATCATGTTTTTTGCATTGATGGAAATGGTGCCGGTATTGGTCATTATCGTGAACCTCCGTTATGTTTTGATTGGTATACCTGTATTGTAGCGCGGGAAGGGGCGGAAGTCAATGAAAAATTAGCACTCAAAAGTAAAGAGTGCTAACAAAGAGCGCCGCATTTGCGCCGCAAAGGCCATATTTGTTGCGAAAAAGGCCGGTTTGGGGTATATTGTTTGCAACCGCTGGTTGCAACTGCCGGTTGCAGGGCGTTTGCAACTGAGAATTGATTGCTTTTTGATAGGTTCGGGGCTATGCTTTTGCCATCGGAAGGCCGCCGAAAACAGAAATGCGGAGGAAAACGAAAATGATCGATAATGCAAGAACAGGCGCGTTTATCGCGCAGCTAAGGCAGCGGGCGGGCATGACGCAGAGCCAGCTGGCCAATATGATGAATGTGACGCATCAGGCTGTATCGAAATGGGAAAACGGCAGCGCGCTGCCGGATATGCAGACGATGCTGAACCTGAGCGCAGTGTTTGGGGTGACGATCGAGGAGATGCTGGTCGTTCCGGACAGCGTGCTGAAGAACGCAGGGCCGGCGGCGGTGTTGGCCGGAGAAGCACCCGCGCCGGAAATGGTGAACGCCGAACTGGAGGGCGCGCTGGAGCGGATCGAAGAGGAGATCGGAGAGGCGTTGGAGGAACAGAGAGGGCCTGCCGGACAGCCGGACAACGAGGAGCTTGCGTGCGAGCAAAGAGAACCGCAGCCGGATGAAGAGCCGAGGGTCGGCGCGCAAAAGCTGCAGTTCGATTGGGATCACATCGCTTCTATGGCTCCGTTTCTGGATAAGCAGACGCTTGCGGGCATTGCGGCGCAGGCGGGCGACGACCTGCAGCCGTGGCATCTGGAACAGATCGCGCCGTTTTTGCCGAAAGAATTGCTCAGTGAGCTTGCGCTGAGGATGACGGAAAAGGGGCAGAGCACGCATCTGGAGACGATCGCGCCGTTTGTGAGCAAAGACGTGCTGGGCGAGATCGTGGAAATGCAGATGCAGACCGGCGATATGGACTGGCACACGGTGGAGAGCATCG
This sequence comes from Clostridia bacterium, assembly GCA_017398245.1. Next base: position 12,158 of record JAFQGN010000109.1, read on the forward strand.
TGCCGTTTATGCGGCGCGAGCAGCTGGACAGGATCGTGCGCGATCTGGCAGAAAAAGGGGAAACAGGCCGGATCGAGAGCATTGCGCCGTTCGTATCGAAGGAGACGCTGGGCGATATCGTGCTGAGGCAGAAGGAAAAGGGCGAGATCGCCCCGGAAAGCATTGCGGCACTTGCGCCGTTTTTGTCCAGAGAAGTGCTGGTGGAGCTGGTGACGGGCGTGCACAGGGAGAAAAAGGGCGGTTACGCGCATACTGGTGGGCATTCGACGATACAGATCGACCTGAGCGGCGCGCGCGAAGGGTTCAACAATGCGATGGCCGCTGCGCGCGCCGCGATCAACGCCGTGCAGGGCACGTTCGGCGCGGGGCAGCGCAACTGGAACGGCTACAAGGGATACAAGGGCAGCGACAAGGCGCAGGGCGGCGGATCCGATCGCGCGGCGCAGGAGATACGCGGTCTGATGGACGACGAGAACTGGGAGGAAATCAGCCGGCGCTTCGACGAGGTGAATTCCGCAGTCCGGCGAGAGATCATGCGCAGGGCGGCCGAGGACGAGCGGTGGGAGTTCGTCAACGCGCATCTGGACGTGTGCAACTCGGAAACGAGGCGCGAGGCTATGCGCGCGGCGGCGGAGAGCGAGGAATGGGAGCTGGTGCGCAGGCATTTTGACCGCTGCAATTCCGAAACGCGCGCCGAGATCATCCGCGCGGCAATGGAAAATGAGGACTGGGATTTTGTGGGCGATTTTTACGACCACCTGAACAGCGGAATGCGCGCGGAGGCGATGGAGTACGCGATGCACGAGGACGCGTGGGAATTTGTGGAGCGCTTCTTCGGCAGGATGAACATTGGCGAGCAGAGGAGGATCCTGATCAAGGCCGCCCAGGAGGAGCAGTGGGAGCTTGTGGAAACGTTCTTTGCGGAGGCGGACGATGTGACACGCGGCAGGATCGTTTCGATCGCGCTGGACAGCGGAGAGAGCGAGTTCGCGGCGCGGCACATGCACGATGCAGGGCCGGATGCGGTGCGCAGGGTCGTTCGCGCGATGATCGACGAGGAAGAATGGGAGTGTATCGGCGAGCAGTACGCGCAGCTGGACAGCGTGCTGCGCGTGGAAGCGCTGAGAGCGGCGGCAGAGGCCGAGGAGTGGGAGTTTGTGCGCGAGCATGCGCCGGGCGAGGATGAAGTGACGCGTCTGGCCGTGGCGATGCACGCTCTGGAGGCCGAGGACGAGCAGACCGTGATCGAGCTGGCGCGCACGCTTGCTCCGCAGAACGTGGACAGGCTGACGCAGAAGGCGCTGGACAGCGATTTGATCGAGCTCGCGCAGGCGCTGACGGAAATCGAAGCATGACAGATGCATTTGGCACGCCGCCTTTCCGGATACGGAGGGGCGGCTTTTTCCGCAAAAAGAGGTTAGAATGCGGTATTTACTATAAAAATCGTCAGTTTTCGGGTGGGCCGTCATGGTATCGTCACATATATGCGGTATACTGTACGCATGTGAAAAGAAATTCCTGCGAAACGGAAACGTTTGGCATGGCAAGCGCGTCTAACGCGTATGTGCAATACACGAAAATCGGAGGAAAGAACATGCGCAGAATGATCTGTGTGCTGCTGAGCCTTGCGCTGCTGTGGACGGCTGCGGGCGCGGAGGGATTGAACGATACGGAACTCGGTACCGGGGCTTCGGGCGCGGAGGGGCTGAGCAAAACGGAATATAGTTCCGAGGAGGTTGGGGCGGAGGAAATAATTACGGAATCGGATACCGGGGCGGTGGTCACGCCCTCCGAGCCGGAGGCCCCGGAGGCGGAGCAGCCGACCGAGGACGGGCAGGCGTGGATCGTAGTCGCCGGAGAAAAGGTGTTCGGCGATATCGAAGAGTTGATCGCGCTTGGGCTGAGCAAGGAGATCTATATCCGCGAAGAGCGCGCGGTGGAGCTGGAAGAGATCGACGCGCGCGTTCTGGAGGGGATCGTGTTTTTGCCGGATCCGGAGGTGTTCAAGGGCGCAAAGTTCGTCGCACGGCTGACGCTGACCAGCCCGGACGAGGCAGAAGATCCTTCCGCGCTGGAGGATGTGGATCTGACCGGGTACGCGGAGCTACCGGAAGAACAGCGGATGACGCTGTACGTATGGGTGATGGAGATCATCGAAGAGGAGCCGACGCCGGTGCCGACCGCTGCGCCGGAACCGACGGCTCCGCCCGAGGTGCAGGAGGTGCGTATCCGCGTGCAGGCGGAGGGCGCGGTACAGGGGCAGTGGTCCGCCCTGAGGCCGAAGTTTGTGCTCAGCGGGATCCCGGAGGGCGCAGGCGGGCTGCAGTACGCGGCGATCCTGTATGACAGGCAGATCGTGTATCTGGACGGAAATGTGTTTGAACCCGATGCGGAGGGGATCCTCTCCGTCCGCTTTGCGATCATGGATGAGATGGGCGATATCGTTTCCGCTTCGGACAGCGCGACGCTGTATCTGGACTGGAGCGCGCCTGAAAGCGTGCAGGCCGCGCCGAGCATGCAGAAGAGCTATGCGATGGTGTTTTCCGCGCAGGACAGCCTTTCCGGCGCAGCGGCGATGAGCGTGGACGGCGGAAAAAACTGGATCGAGATCGAAAACGGCGTGCCGATGGGACATGTGTTCGGCTCACATACGGTTTTGCAAAGCGGCATGCTGCAGGTGCGCGACGCAGCAGGCAACATTTGGCAAAATGAAGCGGAACTGGTGTTCGGCGCGGTGGAAAAGTTCAGCGGCGGCGGATATTACGGGCCGAGCAAGACGCATTCGGAAAACACGACGGGCGACGACGGCAGCACCGGGTATGCCGAGGCGTATCTGGCGGCGGGAGAAGAGCCGGTGGCGAAGATCGCGATCAACGATAAGGAATTGAAGCTGGCGGTCGCGTTCGAAGGCGAAGAGCGGCAGGAGGCACAATTCACCGTGCGGTTTGGAAAAATGATCTGCGCGGATGATGAGGGCGAGAAGCTCGGCGGCAGCGAAAGCCTGCATACCGGCGAAATGGCTGAGGGCGACGATTTGATGCTGCTTACGGCCGTGCAAAAGGTCGGAACCCCGGAAGGCGAAGAGCCGCAATGGACGTGGAGCTTTGACGGGGCTTCGCTGCGGACGCTGTACGCCAGCGGCGTGAAGACGCTGGCGCTGCGCGCGGGAGAGAGCATCGCCCTGATCCCGACGGAAGGCTTTGCGGCGGGCACAAGGTACACGGAAATGAAGATCGGCGGCGTGGGCTCAAGGTTCTTCCTGTACAGCGCGACGATGCAGGCGATTTTGCAGGAGCGCGTGCCGGACGAATGCAACCGCACGACGGACACGGAATGCATGCTGGACGTGGATGTGAAGGGCGAAGCGTTCCGCCTGCTGCCGGCGCAGGGAGAGGAAATGTACGCCGAGGGCGTGCGTGTGATCCCTGTGGGGTGGATGGATCTGCTGCCGGATGAATATCCCGCTTTGGAAGCGGACGCGGAATAAGGCAAAGCGACAAAGAGGAGGAAGTTTGATGAAAACAATGGCTTTCTGGTTTGCGATCGCGCTTGCGCTGCTCGTGCCGGTGTGCGGCCTGGCCGAGGTCTCGTTCAGCGGAACGGTGGTGGCTGTAGAAACGGTGGCCGTGAGCGCGCCCTTTGGCGGCATGACGAGGGACATTGCCCTGAAAGAGGGCGACCTTGTGGCCGTGGGCGACAGTGTGGCGACGATCATGACCACGAACGTGTACGCGCCGCAGGGCGGCACGGTCAGCGGCGTGTTTGCTTTGGAGGGCGACGGAGCCGAGGCGATCGGCCAGCGGTACGGCGCGGTGCTGTATATCGAGCCGACGAACCGGTATATCGTTTCCGCTTCCACGGAAAAGGCCTATAACAACAGCGAAAACAAGTTCATTTCGGTGGGCGAGGTGGTGTATCTGGCCTGCACGAAGGACGGCAGCCACACCGGGCGCGCGGTGGTGACCAAAGTGGACGCCTCGAACGCGGCCAGCACGGGCAACAGCTCGTACATGCTGGAGGTGACGGCGGGCGAATTCTATATGGGCGAAGAAGTGAACATTTATCGCGCGGCGGATCACGATGCGAAGACCCGCATCGGCCGCGGCACGGTAACGCAGAACACGCCCATCGCCGTGACGGGCACGGGCTCGGTGCTGAAGATGCACGTGCAGCCGGGAGACGTTGTGGAGCGCGGTGAAGTGCTGTTTGAAACGGTAGAAGGCGTGCTGGACGGGCTGTATGCCATGGACAACCGCATTGTTTCGGATGTGGAAGGCGTGGTCGCCAAGGTGGAAATGAGCACGGGCGGTTCGGTCTCAAAGGGGGCGAACATGATCACTGTGTATCCGAAGCATGCGTTCCGGCTGGAAGTGGCCGTTTCGGAGATGGATCTGACCGAGATCGCCGAGGGCGACAGGGTGTTCATCGAATTTGATTACGACGCGGACGGCGAGGCGCGCTGCGAAGGAATCGTGGAATCGATCTCGCATGTTTCCAGGGCGGAAAGCGGCGCGGCGGAATACAGCGCGTATATCGTGTTTGAACCGGCGGACGACGTGCGCCTGGGCATGAGCGCGATCGCCTATGTGGGCGAGTTTGAGGAAGAAACCGAGGAAGAATAACGGATTAATGGAAAATTAACGGCGGGAATCGGCATAAAACGCACCCAATCGGCATACAGGATGGGTATATAGGAAACGAAAGAGGTGCGTTTTATGAAGAACATATGGGTTTTGCTGATGTGGGCGCTCGTTGCGAGCTTTGCCTTTGGTATGGCCACAGCTGCGCACGCCGCCGGGCTTTGAGCCGCAATTTTCCGGAAAATGCAGGAACAAAGGCCGCGGGGCGCAAGTCATAACAGGCGGACGGCCCCTTATGCATAACAGAGGAAAAGGGAGGACGAAAACATGAAACGATGGAAGGCTCTGATCGCGCTGATACTGTGCGTTGCGCTGGCGATGCCCGCAGCATTCGCCGCGCAGGGAGATGCGATCCTTGCGCGCAGGGATTATATGACGGGCGAAGGCTTTCAGGATTATATCGAATACACGCTGGCCGTGGGTGAGACGCTGGTGCTCGTGGGCGGAATGGGCGCGTATACCTGGAAGGTGGGCGAGTCCGACCTGACGGAATACCCCTGGGATGAAGAGAACATGAGCGGCCTGTACGGCTATTTTTCGGAAGAGAACGAGGACGGCGAAATGGTATCCACCAGTCAGCAGGTCCTTTGCGCGTACAGCGACGGCGAGAGCGCGTACTTCGTGATCGGCAGGCAGACGATGCTCGAATCGGACGGGTATTATACCTTTGACGGCGCTGGCCTTTCGCAGCTCGTGCTGGAGGACGGCAAGGCGCTGATCGTTCCTGTGGAAGAGAGCGAGATCGACTGGGAAGCGCTGGTGGAATATTACGAGGACGAGAGCTACCCGCGCAGTGTGCAGCAGTGCGTGTGGATGGACGACGTTCTGTATGCCGTCGGCTACGGCTCAATGGATATGGAGGCCTATGCCATTCCTACCGACGGCGGCTACAGCGAGGTGCTGGAGGACGTGCCTTCTCCGCGCGCGGTCATGCCCTATAAGGACGGAAAGCTTTTGTACCTTTCGTACAATTACGACGATGAGGATACGTATCGTTTCGTGGCATGGGACCCGGCAGAGGAAGAGCTGGAGGAGATCTGCGCGGTGGAGACGGAGAATTACATGTTTCCCAGCGGCGTGACCTACAGCACAGAAAATGACAAGATCTATTACACCATGCAGGGCGCTGTGATCGCGCTGGACCCGGGCACCGGCGAGAGCGAAGAAGTGAGCGATATGCCCACGGACGGCAACACCGCCCTGATGCTGCCCGGCGGGTATTATGTCAGCACGAGCTACGACGCCACCATCGTTCGCAATACCGACCCGAGCCAGAAGGCGGCGTACCGGTTGAGCATCTACAACAGCAGCTATGCCGATGCGATCAATTCGGCCTATTATGATTTTGTGAACCTGCGCGGAGACGTTTCCGTGGCCATTTCGACCCAGTACCAGCAGCCCTCGCAGATTATCGAGGCGATGATGAACCGCTCGGCCGATTTCGATATCTATGTGCTGAACGCGACGGACGCGGCCTTCTCCTCGATCTATGACCGCGGCTACATGGCCGAGCTGAAAGGCAGCGAGAGGATCGACGCGCTGTTTGCGCAAATGTATCCGGATATCGCCGCCGAGCTTGCCTACGAAGGCGTTCCGGTGGCCGTGCCTCTGTACTGCTACGGAAACAGCTTTGGCGTGAACGCGGACGCGCTGGAAAAGGCCGGGCTGACGATGGACGATATTCCCACGAGCTGGTACGACCTGCTGGATCAGCTGGACGAGCTGGCGGCGAAGGTGGAGGACAAGGGCGTTACGTTGTTTGCGCCGTGGTACATTGCCAAGGAGATGAAGTACCAGCTGTTCAGCGTGATCTTTGAAGACTATTGCGCGTACATGGAGCGCACCGACCCCACGATGGGCTTTAACACCGAGATCCTGCGCTCGGTGCTGGGCAAGCTGGAGGAAGTGGACTTCGTGGCGCTGGGCATGCCGGAGGAATACGAAGAGGACGGCGGGTTCGTGGTCAATGTGAGCGACGAGAACGTGGTGCTGTTCGAGACCTATGTGGGCACGACGATCGGCGATTTCTACGGCAATTATGTGCCGCTGCTGCTTTCGCTGACGAACGAGACCGAGGCCGCGCTGCTGCTGAACATGACGGCGGCATTCGTGAACCCGTACAGCGAAAACAAGGAGATCGCCATCGAATATTTGGAATGCGCGCTGGACAATGTGAACCGTTCGCAGATGGCTTCGATGTGTGATATTGAGATCGAACCGCAGAGGCCGTATTATTACGAAGAAAACAAGGAAGTGGCGCAGCAGCAGCTGGAGGATCTGCA